>CBFGLP010000083.1:0-3536 GCA_965649595.1 uncultured Myxococcales bacterium
GCCGAGCAGGCGAGCCTTCATGATCGGCACCGGGGTTCGCGTGCCCCGCGTCGGTCGCGCCGACACGGTCGGGGGCGTGCTGCAGGCGGCGCGAGAGATTGGCTATCCGGTCGTGCTCAAGCCCGTGGCCGGGGCCGGCACCGCCGACACTTGGCGGGTCGACGACGAGGAACAAGCACGAGCCAAGCTCGCGACCATGAGCCACGTCGCCGAGGTCAGCATCGAGGAGTTCATCGAAGGGACCGAGTTTACCTACGACGTGGTCGCGATCGACGGCGCGCCGGTGTTCGAGAGCGTCACCCAATATCACCCGCCGCCGCTGCAAGGCCGCACGCTCGAGTGGATCAGCCCGGCCCAGATCACGCTGCGCGACCCCTACATCCCAGCCACGCAGATGGGCATCACGCTCGGGCGCCGGGTGCTCGAGGTTTTGGGCATGGGCACCGGATTCGCCCACATGGAGTGGTTCGCCAACCGTCAGGGTGAGGCGGTGTTCAGCGAGATCGCCTGCCGCAGCGGCGGCGGAAAGCTGATGGACGCGATCAATTTCGCCAACGACATCGACATCTATCGCGAGTGGGCGCGGGCGGTCTGCTGGCACCGCTTCGAAGCCACGCCCCAGCGCAAGTACCACGTCGCCACCGTGTTCAAGCGCGCCCGAGGCCAAGGGCGGATCACCGCCATCGACGGGCTCGATCGCCTGCGCCAGCGCTGTGGTAGGGGCCTGGTCGTGACCGACCTGCTGCCGATCGGTCACCCGCGTCGCAATTGGAAGCAGACCCTGCTCAGCGATGGCTATGTAATGATGCGCAGCGTCGATTACCGGGATGTCTGCGAGATGCGTGACGAGGCCGTCAATCACCTGCGCATCTACGCTGGGTAGGTCGGGCAGATCACTCGAACAGCCGCTTGATCGAGTCAATCCGCTTGGCGAGCTCGCGTTCGAGCTGCTCGGGCGTCTGTTCGGGTGGCGAGACCAGCTCATCCACGAGCCATGAGGCCGCGGGGTTGCAGATGCGCGTGACCATCTCGAGATCGAGCACCGCGGGCGGATCGTAGAGCACCTCGTCCAGACGGTGGAGCCAGCGGCGCCCAGCAGGAGACGGGCTGAGCGCGAGCATGTCGGCGGTGAGCTCGAAGTGCAGTTGCACAGCGGCTCGATAGGCCGGAAGCCGCCATTGCTTGCCTTCCACACCCTCGAGCTGGATCTCGATGATCCACACGGCGATCAGCTCGAAGCTGCCTGTGCGAAGGCGGCCGAGCGCTCGGCCGCCTCGATGCGAGCGCGAATGCGAATACCCAGGTCAGCGAGCGGCGCGACGCCGAGACCAGGGCAGCAGCCCGAGCAGGCCCAGCAGGCCCAGCGTCGCGACCCCACCTTCGTTCGCGTCCCCGATCGAGCAGCCCTTCTTCCCGGGCTGGGCCGGCTCCGGCGCGTGGACGTCTCGCTCGGAGCTGGGCTCGAAGGGGGTGGGCTCGGGATCCGCCGGGCCCGGCTCCGTGGGCACGGGCTCCTCGGGGTTGGGCTCGTCGAGCGAGTCCTTGTTGGCCTCGAGCTGCTCGATGTCCTCGGCCGCGTGGGCCATGTCGCGGGTGCGCGAGCAGAGGTTGTCGTTGAGCTGGCCTTGGTCGTCGATCCGCGCGTAGATCAACCATGCGTCGCCGGGCTTGCCATAGTCGCGCCCGCACGCGGCACTGTTGTCGGCCGTGACGACCTTGACCTGAGCATCGAGCTGGCCCTTGAAGGTGCGGACGACCTCGAAGGTGAAGACCTTGGTCGGGAAGTCGTGAGGACCCTTGGGCGCCGGGCTCTCGATACCGAGCAGCTTGCCCTCGAACACCACATCGACGTCGCGGGCCGAGGTCACGGGGTCCTTGGGCATCATGCACGAGCACGCGGCGGCTTCGCTCGGGACCAGGAGCAGGGCCGCAGGCATCAGCGCCAGGGCCGCGACGAACACGGCGAGGGTCTTTCGCATGCGCGCAAGCTATCGCACTCCTGCCCGGCGGGCGAACGCGACCAGGGTCTGTGCTCATGCCGAGCCCTCCCTGCGGGTGGCTCGACTTGCCAGCCGCGAGGTCATGCCCTACAAGGCGCCGATCTGAGAGGTATCGATGCTCACGGTCTCGGAAGTCACCAAGTCCTACGGCGGTCGCGTGCTCTTCGAGGACGTGACCACCAGCTTCGACCCCGGCCATCGCTACGGCCTGACCGGAGCCAACGGCGCAGGCAAGTCCACGTTCATGAAGATCCTCGCTGGCGAGATCGAGCCCGACAAGGGCCAGATCTCCAAGCCGAACAACGCGCGCATGAGCGTGCTGCACCAGGATCACTACCGCTATGCCCACGAGCGCGTGCGCGACATCGTCATCATGGGCAACGAGCGGCTGTGGAAGGCGATCGACGAGAAGAACAAGCTGCTCGCCGAGGTCGACTACGAGCACATGAACGAGGAGCAAGGGATGCACCTCGCCGAGCTCGAGATGACGATCGCGGAGGAGAACGGCTACGACGCCGAGAACCGCGCCGAGGAGCTGCTGATCGGTCTGGGCATCCCGCAGGAGCAACACGAGTGGAAGCTCGAGCTGCTGCAAGGCGGCCTTCGTCTGCGCGTGCTGCTCGCCCAGGCGCTGTTCGGTGACCCCGACATCCTGCTGCTCGACGAGCCGACCAATCACCTCGATCTCGACTCGATCCGCTGGCTCGAGAACTCGCTGCTCAACTACAACGGCGTGCTGATCGTGATCTCGCACGATCGCCACTTCCTCAACCGCGTCTGCACGCACATCGCCGACGTCGACTACGAGAACATCATCATCTATCCCGGCGGCTACGACGAGATGATGCGGCAGAAGGTCGCCTACCGGATCGCCGAAGAGAAGCAGAACGCCAGCAAGAGCAAGAAGATCACCGACCTGCAGGACTTCATTCGCCGGTTCGGCGCCAACGCCAAGAAGGCCGCGCAGGCGAGCTCGCGCAAGCGCGAGGTCGAGAAGATCAAGCTCTCGATGGTCGACCTCAAGCGCTCGAACATCCAGCGGCCCTTCATTCGCTTCGACATCGCCCGGCCCTCGGGCAAGCTGGTGCTCGGGGTCGAGCGGCTGAGCAAGACCTTCGACGGCGTGGATGTGTTGAAGGATGTCAGCTTCAACCTGACTCGCGGCGACAAGCTGGCGGTCGTCGGGCCCAACGGCGTCGGCAAGACCACGCTGATCAAGTGCCTCGCCGGCTTCTACGAGCCCGATCGCGGCAAGATCAAGCTCGGCCACGAGGTCAGCGTCGGCTGGATGCCGCAGGACCACGAAGAGGGCCTCGGCGTGCGCTCGAGCAAGACCGCGTACGAGTGGCTGCACCAGTGGGACAACAAGGCGACGGTCGAGGAGGTCCGCGGCCTGCTCGGGCGCATGCTGTTCCCCAGCGAGGATGCCGAGAAGCCGCTCACCGCGTTGAGCGGCGGTGAGACCGTGCGGCTCTTGTTGTCCAAGCTGACGCTGACCAAGGACAACATGCTGCTGCTCGACGAGCCGACCAACCA
>CBFGLP010000084.1:0-2030 GCA_965649595.1 uncultured Myxococcales bacterium
TCGAGCAGCTCGGCGATCGCTACAGGGTCACGCGGGTCAGCCCCCGGACCAGCCACGTGCACACCAACCACTGCTTCGACCCCGCGCTGCGCCAGCGCGAGGCCCTACCGCGCAGCCCGGCCAGCTTCCGACGCATGGAGCTGGCCTCGACGCTCTATATCCAGCAGCGACCGAGCAGCGCCGAGCAGGTGCTCGAGTTCCTCGCCGAGATCGAGCTGGCGTCGTTTCCCAATCATCCGGGCGAGCGCGCCGAGCTGTTTTGTGTGTTCGAGCCGAGGGCCGGCCGCGCGCTGCTGCGTCGACCGGGCCAGTCGGCGATCGAAGTCCACCACTTTGCCCCGGCGCCGAGCGTTGCCCCGGGCCCCGCCTCCGAGCCCACGTCATGACCACCTTGCTCGATCGCCAGCGAGAGCACGTCTTCTTCACCTGGTCGGCCCAGCAGCGCACGCGCGGGCTCGAGATCATCGGCGCCGAGCGAGCCCGCTTCGAGGTCGCGGGCAAGGGCTGGGTGTGGGACCTCGAGAGCCAGGTCTACAACGTCAACGTCGGGCACAAGCACCCACACGTGCAGCTGCGAATGATCGAGCAGATCCAGTCGCTGCCCGCCGCGGCACCCAACGCGCTGCTGCCGATCCGGGCCGAGCTCGGCGAGCGGCTCGCTCGGCACACCGGCCTCGCCAAGGCCTTCTTGACCACCGGCGGCTCCGAGGCGGTCGAGAACGCGATCAAGATCGCGCGCTTGCTGACGGGGCGCGACAAGATCATCACGCGCCGGCACTCCTATCACGGGGCCACGCTCGCGGTGCTCGAGGTCGCGGGCGACCTCCGCAAGCGGCCCTTCGATCGCACGATGCGGCCGGCTCTGCACATCGAGGATCACTGGCCGCCGCGCGCCCCGACCTCCGATCGGCCCTCGGACTGGTTGGAGAGCTTGGATCGGCTGGTGTCGGCCGAGGGCGGCGAGACGATCGCCGCGATCCTGCTCGAGGGGCTGACCGGCACCAACGGGATGCAGAACCCGCCCGCGGACTTCTGGTCGGGCGCGCGGGCGCTGTGTGATCGACACGGGATCCTGCTGATCGACGACGAGATCTTTTCTGGCTTCGGTCGGACCGGTCGGTGGTTCGCACGCGAGCACTGGGACGTGCCGGTCGATCTGATGACGATCGGCAAGGGGCTGACCTCGGGCTATGCACCGCTGGCCGGAGTGATGGTCGCCGAGCAGCACGCTCGCCGCTTCGACGACGAGGTGCTGTGGTGCGGCCTGACCCACTACGCGCACCCAGTCAGCTGCGCGGCGGCGGTCGGCAGCCTCGAGGTGCTCGAGCGCGAGGACCTGCCGGGCAACGCGGCGCGGGTCGGGGCGGTGCTCGAGCGGCGGTTTGCCGAGTTGATCGCTAGCGGGTCGGGAGTGGTTGGCCAGCGTGGGCTCGGGCTGATGCGGGCGCTCGAGCTCGATCGGCCGGCCCAGCCGGTCGCGGAGCGGGCGTGGGAGCTGGGGGCCTATTTGCCGTGGCGGGATCGGCTGTTGTTTGTTTGTCCGCCGCTGTGCTTGCGCGAGGACGAGGCGGAGGCGGTTTGTGATCTGATCGCGGCGGCGCTGCAGCGGGGCTGATACGGGCTTTGCAGACTTGCAGGGTGTGAGGAGCGGTCCCTCTCGGCGCTGGACTGCTCCTCGCTCGTAGGCATCGGGAGCCGTGGAGACCCTCCATGAGCGACTTTGCTCGTCGCGAAGATCTCCGTGATGTCGCAATGATATCTCCAACTGCTGGTACGAATCTCGTGCAAGTTGTGGTCTCGCGACGTGTGTGCGGACGTGGTCAACACATTCGAGACCAATTGGCACGGGTCTCGAGGGGCGCTGTACCAGGGCTGCGAACTTTCAACCAACCAGAATCTCGTCACCGAGACGATCTCGGTATCGTATTCTGTCTATGTACAGGAGGGCGTCGATGGATGAATCGCCCTGGCCTCAACGGCTGGTCACTGCAAGCTCCTTACTCGTGACTGACTGGCATGTGACTTGCTCC
>CBFGLP010000085.1:0-4663 GCA_965649595.1 uncultured Myxococcales bacterium
CCGGCCTACATGGCGCCCGAGCAGCACCGCGGAGAGCCGGGCGGGGCGGCGGCGGATCAATTCGCGTTTTGCGTCGCTCTGTGGGAGGCGCTGCACCGCAAGCGGCCCTTCGAGGGGGCGGACTACTTCGAGCTGGCCGACGCGATCATGCTGGGGCGCCGGAGCCCGCCGCCCTCGCGCAAGCACGTGCCGGGGTGGTTGTACAACTTGCTCGACCGGGGGTTGGCTACGGATCCGCAGGATCGGCATCCTTCGGTGCAGTCGTTGTTGGCGTCGATTTTGTTTACGTTTCGGATCATGCACGGGCCGGTGTAGGTTGGTTTTCGATTGTCGTTGGTGGTCATGGGTTCCGATGGTCGGAACCTGCTCTCTGTCATCCACCCCGTCCCAGGTCGAGCCATCCGATAGGTCTGCCACCAACCTCCGATATTGGATACTCGAAATCCTTGACAGATCGATCACCTCCGCGATTGCATATCTCATGCAGCTGATCACCGCCCCTACACCAAATCTGATCAAGGGATTCGATTGTTACGCTCCGCTCTCGATCGATACGGCCAGGGCCGCCGCGAACGCCGGATATGTGTTCGCCGTGCGCTACGTCGATAACCTGTCCACGGCCGAGATTTTGACGATCCTCGGCGCCGGGCTGGCGTTGATGCTGGTCAAGGAAGCGCCGAGCTCGACCCACTACACGGCCACGAACGGGACCAGCGATGGGCAGCAGGCGGCCAGCTTGGCGCTCGCGCTCGGGATCCCGGCGGGGATGTGCATCTTCGTCGACCTCGAGAACGTCGGAACCTCGAAATCCGACGCGCAGGGCTACCTCGTCAACTGGTACGAGGCGGTAGCTCAGCAGGGCTACGTGCCCGGCGTCTACGTCGGCACCACGATGTTCAGCGCGACCGAGCTCTACCAAGAGTTCGGCTTCCAGCACTACTGGCAGGCCGGGGCGCCCGCGAACCTGCCCTTCGTCGAAAACCGCGGCTATCAGCTCTTTCAGCAGGGCCAAGACACGATCAACGGACACACGGTCGATGTCGACTACGCCCAGGCTGACCTGCTCGGAGGCAAGCTGCTGTGGCTGACGAAGGGGAGCTGAGCTGAGCCCGCGCTGATCGCTCGGGCCAGCCGAAGATGGGCCACGGCGCACGGCCGCCGCGGCTGTGGTGCCCCGCGCGCCCTCCGTGTTACCGTCGGCCGGTGAGCGACGAGCCCGCGATCGGTGAAGGCGAGATCGAGAACGTCGAGCTCCCCGTTGGCGCGCTGATCACCCAGTCGAAGACCTACAAGATCGTCCAGCGCCTCGGTGAGGGCGGGTTCGGCAAGGTCTACAAGGTCTTCGACCCGATCATGAACCGCTACGCGGCGCTCAAGATGATCAAGATGAACGTGCCTGAGGAGGAGCGGCGGCGCTTCCGACAAGAGGCGCGGCTGTGCGGCACGTTCATGCACCCCAACCTGATCCGCACGCTCGAGGTCGGGACCACGCAAGAGCACGGGCTGTTCTGGTTCGCGATGGAGTACCTCGACGGCTCGGATCTGATGGGCTACCTCGACCGCCGCGAGCCGCTCAGCTTCGAGATGATCCGCGAGGTGTTTCGCCAGACCCTCGACGCGCTCACGCACGTGCACGCGCGCAAGTTCGTCCACTGCGACATCAAGCCGGCCAACATCTTCGTCGCCACCGATCTCTACGACTCCAACCTGCGACTCGTGAAGCTGATCGACTTCGGCGTGGCCAAGGATCTCGCCGATCCCAACCCGACGCCGAGCAAGCGGATCATGGGCGACCCCTTCTACATGCCGCCCGAGCAGACCTACGCGAACCCCAGGCTCGACGCGCGCGCGGACCTCTACGCGCTGGGCATGACCTTCTACGAGGTCGTGACCGGCGGGCGGCACCCCTTCGAGGATCTGTTCACCGAGCACCCGCGCGAGGCCTTGATGGCCCAGCGCGAGCGGACGCCCGCGCCACCGAGCACCTACTTGCCGGTGAGCGTGGGCGAGGAGCATGCGAGCGACGTCGACGCGTTCTTCGCTACCGCGTGCGCGAAGGACCCTGACGAGCGGTTCCCGAGCGCGGAGATCATGAAGCGGGCGCTGATGCACGTGGTCGGGCCGGCCGACCAGGGATGAAGGGCGGCCGCTACTTCTTCTTGCTCTTGGGTGCCGGCCCCTGGTTGAGCAAGCCTGTCGCCGGATCGAGGTGCCAAGTGTTGCCCTCGCCGTCGACGATCTCGGTCGGCTTGCCGGTCGCGTTCGCGGTCGCGCGGGCGCGCGTGAGCGTCATCGGGCCGGGCGGTGAGATAGCGGTCTTCAGCGGAAGCGCGGCCGCCTGTCCGATCTCGAGGTGCGTGCGCCGGTCGACGATCTCGGCTGGCTTCCCGCGCTTGGGCGGGTCGGCGATCGTCAGCTCGATGTCGGGCGACTTCTCGTTGCTGCCGAACATGTAGACGCGGGTCTGTCGGCGCTTGGTCGGCTCGCCGTTGTCGACCGCTTGCTCGCGGAACACGTGCACGTCGAAGCGCGCGTCGGGCAGCTCCTTCTCGAGGGTCGAGAGCGCGAGCAGGACGGCGGTGATGATCCTTTGCTGCTCGGCGTCGGGCGCCGCGTCGAGCTCTTGTGCCTCCATCGGGGTGTCTGGATCGAAGGTCAGCGGCACGACGATCCAGCGGCGAGCCTCGTTGGCGGCGGCCTCTCCGTCCTCGAGCACCTTGTCGTCCCAGCGCCAGAACGCGACCTCGCCCGAGCTCGCGCCGGGATCGACGCTGGCGAGCGAGATGAACTTGGCCGAGGTCACGCCGACCTTGTTGGCGAACGCTCGCTCGCCGACTCGCAGCGCGCGCTGACGCTTCCACAAGGTCATGCTGCGCTCGCTGATGCCCTCGAGATCGTGGTCGTCGAGCGCAGGCTCGAGCGGGGCGAGGTCCTCGGACGAGGCGTCGTCGTAGCCGAGTCGAGCGCCTTCTTCGTCGGGCTCGTTGGAGCCGGCCTTGCTCTTGTCGCAGGCGAGCGGGAGGGCGAGCAGACCGACCAGCAGCGCGAGCGCGGGGCGGGGCCGAAGGCTGGACGTGGAGCGAGGTTCGGTCACGCGCGCACGGTAGCAAGCGCACGCGCGGCCGGGAACCGGCAGGTCAGTAGGCCAGCCGAGCATCGCGGCAGCGACCATCGCGTCGCGCGAGCCTCGAGTGACCGCTCGGGGCACGCGGCGAGCGACGGCTCCCCAGTCGCGCCGCCAACCCGTTATGATCGCGGCGATGGTCCGGCTGCGTGTCGTCGACGAGGACGGGCGTACGGCCACGCAACGTGCGACGGCGCTGCACGAGGCGCGGGCGAACCCCGAGGCGCGGCGACGGCTGGACGAGGTGATCGAGCCGCTACACGAGGCGGTCCGTCGCTTGGAGGCAGCCGCCGAGGTCGCGACCGAAGCTAGGACTCAGGCAGCGAACCAGCCGAGCGTGGCGGACGTCGCCCGCGAGCCGAGCTGGTGGTCACTGCTCGACCAGGCCTACGCGGCGCTCGATCGCTACTTCGCGTTCCTGCTCAACGAGGCGGCGATCGATCCTAGCTGCGGTCCGCGTTGCTCGGCTTGCTGTACCGATCTGCCGCCGGTGCTGCCAGTCGAGGCGCTGCGCATGGCTCGGGTGCTGCGGGCCCGCGGCGACGGTCGTGTCCGACTCCAGCGCTCGGTCGAGCTGGCCCGCGCGTTCCAGCAGCTGCTGCGCAGCCACACCAAGGACGAAGCGGCGATCGACTTCACGGATCCGCGCTACCGGGCCGCACAGCTAGCGTGGCGGCGGCTCGGGCATCCTTGCCCGGTGCTGGGTGACGACGGCAACTGCTCGGCCTATGAGGCGCGACCGCTGAGCTGTCGAGCGCATGTCCATGTGGAGGATCCGGCGCACTGCGAGCCAGGTAGCCCGCGCTTCACCGAGGTCGAGCGGCCTCCTTTGTGGGGGCATCCGCGCGAGGTCGAGGTCGAGTTGGCGCTGGCCAAGCTCAGTCGGCTGCTGGGGCTGCCGAGCGTGCCCAATTTGCAGTGGGGGTTGGCGCGGCTGCACGATCACGCGCTGGCGCGCTGACGGCCCCGGCGACCCAGGTGAATGATTGAATGTTCGATCGGACGGTTCGATGTCCGATCGAACATCGAGGAGCGAGCGCTGCGTCGTGATCGAGCGAGTGACCAGCGACGTGTAGGTGAAGATTGCATTTTGGACTTCATTGTGGCGCGTCGTAATCATTTGAATCGCCTTCGGCGCATTCGGAAGTTGCGATATGTTCGCTGGGGCACGCTCGACGGCGCCAACGGCATGCTGGAATGTGAATTTTTTGATTCCGTCGTATCTCGCGACTCACGCGGTGCTTGCTTGGCCGCCCACCCTTTGGCCTGTCATGGTCCGGGCCATGAGGACTTCAACTTACTTCCCACATTTTCTTGCTCTCTCATTCGCTAGCTTCGTCGGTCTGATGGCCTGTGATCTGTCCGGAGAGCCCGACGCCCGCACGGCTGCGCTCGAGCCTGCCGCGCAGTTGTCCGGAGCCAGCGACATCAACAGGCTGCTCGAGCGGCGTGGCAAGGGCGAAGGCGAAGGCGAAGACACCACCGGTGGCGCCTGCGAAGGTGAGGGCGAGGGGACCACCGAGACCGAGACCGAGACCG
>CBFGLP010000086.1:0-3312 GCA_965649595.1 uncultured Myxococcales bacterium
TCACCATCACCATCACCATCGATCGTCGCGGCCCGAGCCTCGCCATCGGGCGGCGTTTGACCGCGCAGCTCGGAGGTCGGCAGGTGACCGCGCGATTCGGCCGGGAACACCCGCACATCACCTTGCGCGTCGTCGATATGCTCGACCCGAACCACGTCGGGCATCGCGGCGAGCAGCGCAGAGAATTTCACGAACCCGAACTGCGTCTGATCGAAGCTCGAGTCGATGCGGCTGCGGATCTTGGGCTTGAGCGCGGCGGCCATGATCCCGGCGGCGCCGATCTCCTGCTCGAGCAGCTGCCGGAGCTGCTCCTTGAACAGCTCGAACGCGTGGCTGCCTTGCTGGCTCGGCTCGGGCGTGCCCCGATAGGCGCGCCAGAGCGCGCGATAGTAGACGAAGCGATCGCACATTCCGGCGAGGTCGGCCGAGGTCGCCTGCTCGACGGCGACGCCAATGATGGTCTTGCCGTGCTCGCGGATGCAGCGGAGCAGCGGCATGAAGTCACGGTCGCCGCTGACCAGCACGAAGATGTCGAACTCGCGCTCGTAGAGGTTCTGGACTGCGTCGACGGCGAGCGCGACGTCGACCGAGTTCTTGAAGCTCGACGCGCGACCCTTGCCGAGCACGTTGACCGGCTCGATCCCGTGCACGTAGAGATCGCGCTGGTGCTGGCGGACCACGTAGTTGCCCCAATCGGCGTAGGCTCGCGCGACGATCAGCCGGCCCTCGTCGCGGGCGAAGCGGAACAGGGCATCGACGTCGACCTCGACCTCGTCGTCTGGACTGCCGTTGCGCACCGCTTCGACCCCATACACGAGGTTTTCGAAGTCGATGAACATGGCCACCCGGCTCGCGCTCGTCATCACTGCGAGCACACCATGCCGCTCGTGGGGGCGTCAACCGAAGCGGACGGAGGCCAGCATGCTGGCCGGAGTCCGTGGAGGTCGACGAGCGCTCGCAGTTCACCTGGAGCGATCCCTGATACCCGGCTCGAGAGCCTCCAAGCCGAGCTGCTCAAACAGCTTGTTCGTCGTCGCCCGACGGGCTAGCGACCGAGCCGAGCGGGAGGTCTGCCGACCTCGCGTCGGGCAAGCGCGAGCAATCGACTCGGGGCGCATGATCGGCGAGACGTTGCTGCATCAACGAAATCGCAGCAGGGTTGTTGTCGATCAGCACGACCGAGCGCCCGAGCGTGAGCGCAGCCTCACCAAAGCTGCCACTGCCCGCGAAGAAGTCGAGCAGCTCGTCGCCCGGGCGCGAATGCACGCTGACAATTCGGCGCAGGATCCCGAGCGGCTTTTGGGTCGGATAGCCGGTCCGCTCGTGACCGGTCGGGCTGACGATCGTGTGCCACCAGACGTCGGTCGGCGTCTTGCCCCGGGCGGCCTTGTCGGGTCCGACCAGCCCCGGAGCCATGTAGGGGATCCGCTCCATCGCGTCGTAGTCGAACACGTAGTCGCGCGGGTTCTTGACGTACCACAGGATGTTGTCGTGCTTGGCCGACCAGCGCGACTTGCTGCGGGCGCCGTAGTCGTAGGCCCAGATCAGCTCGTTCATGAACGACGCGCGGCCGAACACGCGATCGAGCAAGACCTTGATGTAATGGACCTCGCGATAGTCGAGGTGCACGAACAAGCTGCCGTCGTCGCTGAGCAAGCGATGGGCCTCGAGCAAGCGCGGGGCCAGGAACGCCGGGAAGTCGTCGAACGCGTCGTCGAAGCCGAGCTTGCCGAGCTCGGTGGTACGGTAGCGATGCCCACCGAAGCCGGTCCGATCACCGGCGTCGTCGCGGACGGTCTCGAGCGTGCGCCGGACCTGGGTCTTGCCGGTGTTGAAGGGCGGATCGACGTAGATCAGCCGAAACCGGCCGTCGGTGAGGGTCGGCAGGACCTCGAGGTTGTCGCCGGCGATGATCTCGACTCGCGGGCTCGCGGGGGCGAGAGCGTGCGGCTCATCCGCCATCGAGGAGCTCAGTAGCTCAGATCTGCGTGGGTGCGCAACCGGTCCGCGCTCGGGTGGGGCTCAGATCGCACTGTGCTCCCAGCCCCCATCGCAGACCGCGTCGACGCTGACCAGCAGCGTGTCGGTCAGACAGTCGAAGCGCGCATCGTCGTCCCCGGCGAGACACTCGTCATAGAAGGCCGGCGCAGCGAGCTCGCCGAGCTCCGCGTCGTAGACCACGAAGGTCAGATCCTCCCAACCCCACTTGCGGCGGACGGCCCGACCGTCGGCGTCGATCAGAATGTAGCCGAGGCCAGTGTACTGACCGTTCTCGTACTCGGCACTCCAAGCGACGATGCCGGGCGTCCGATCGCGCAGGGCAGTCAAGGCACACTCGAGCGCGTCGGGGTTCTCGACCATTTTCCAAGGCTCCATGTCGATCCCGACCGCCGAGACGGTCTCGCACGAGCTCATGCCGCACTGGGGAGCGAGCGGAGGCTCGTGCGTGTGGTCCTCGTCCTTGACCTCGTCGGCGATGCACGCACAGCCCTCTGGGTCACTGGTCTCGTTCGTATCCGAGTCGGTCCCGTCGGATTCCGCCGTGTCCGACTCCGTCGCTCGCTCAGCACGCCCCTCGCTCAGGAATAGAACCCCTCGATCAGGTCGGCATACTTTTGGTGCACGACCTTGCGCTTGACCTTCATGGTCGGCGTCAGCTCGCCGCCCTCGATGCTCAGATCCTTGGGCAGGATCTTGATCTTCTTGATCTTCTGCACCTGCGCGAGCTCGGCGTTGACCTGCTCGACGAACCCGAACAACCACTGCTCGACCTTCGGGTCGGCGGCGATCTCGGACAGAATCTCGCCGGTGCTGCCGGTGAGCTTGATGATCTCGTCGAGCTTCTCCTCGTCGAGGGTCAAGAGCGCCGAGAGGTGCTTGCGCCGATCACCGACGACCACGGCCTGGCTAACCCACACGATGTTCTTGAGCTTGCCCTCGATCACCTGCGGCGCGATGTTCTCGCCGCCCGCGGTAATGATCAGGTCCTTCTTGCGATCGGTGATGCGGAAGAACTCACCGACCTTCTCGCCAATATCGCCCGAGTGCAGCCAGCCCTCGGCGTCGACTGCCTCGGCGGTCGCCTCCGGGTTCTTGTAGTAGCCCTTGAACACGTTGCGGCCGCGCATGCAGATCTCGCCGTCTTCGGCGACCTTGACCTCGCTGCCCGGCAACACCCAACCGACCCAGCCGATCTTGAACTTGTCGGGGCTCGAGACCGTGGCCGGGCCGGTGCACTCGCTCATGCCGTAGACCTCGTTGATCAGCACGCCGCCGAACTCGAGGGTCCTGCCCGCCTCCAGCGCGTTGCCG
>CBFGLP010000087.1:0-5868 GCA_965649595.1 uncultured Myxococcales bacterium
GACTGAGTCAGCCGCCGCGGCTGAAGGGACTGAGCGCCTCGCTCAGCCAGGCTGCGACCGCGTCCAATGCCTCGCTCGCCGCGGGCAGCAGCGGCGTGGCCTGAAACACGTGCCCCTGCTCCTCCCACACCTGCAAGGCCAGCTCGACCCCGGCCGCCCGCGCTCGCTCGGCAACGCGCAGCGAGTCATCGAGCAGCACCTCGCGACCACCGACTTGGATCAGCGTCGGCGGCAGACCTTCGAAGCGGCCGAGCAGCGGCGACACGCGAGGATCCTCGGCGCCAAGCCTCGCCGCATAGCGACCCGCCATCAGCTCGAGACCCGCGCGGCTCAGCAAGAGATCCTCGCCGGCGTGTCGCTCGATCGATGCCCCGCTCAGCGTCAGGTCGGTCCACGGCGAGAGCAGCACGAGCGCGCGCGGGAGCGGCTCCCCGCGCTCGCACAGGAGCTGGGTGAGCGCGAGCGCGAGCCCGCCTCCGGCCGAGTCGCCCGCGAGCACCGTACGAGCGCGCTCGGGCTCGGGCAGCGCCGACCACAAGCGCAGCAGCTCGTCGAGCGCGGTCGGGCACGCGTGCTCCGGCGCGAGCGAGAAGCTGGGCAAGCGGACCCGCGCGGCGCAGCGCCGGGCGAGCCGAGCCGCGAGCGGACGATGGGTTCGCGGCGAGCCGAGTGAGTAGCCCCCGCCGTGCAGATAGAGGATCTGCCAGTCGACGCGATCGCTACCTTGGAGCTCGTGCTCGGCGACCTCGATCGTGGTCAGATCGAGCCCGGCGATCCGCACCACGTCGAGCGCGTGCTCGGGCATGCCGACCTCGGTCAGCGCGAGCAGCCGAGCGAATGCCTCGCGCTGATCTTCGACCGCTCGATCGAGATCGAGACCACCCATCAGCTTGCGCCGCAGCTTGGCTGCGCCCGCGCGTCGCGGCCCTGGTTGGACTGGCTCCCTCATCGGCTCTCAATGACCCGAGATCAGCTTGACGACCAGCCGCTCGAGCCGACGCGGTGACATCCGCTGCGCCGCCATCGCGACGCGGGTCTGCAGGCCAACTGGCCAGTGGACCTGGAACGCACGACCGCGCGCGTGAGCGGCCCGCCACACGACCTCGGCCACGTCATCGGCGACCAGGTGCATGCCGAGGCGGTCGAGGCTGCGCGCGCGCGCCGTGCCGCTGACCAGATCGGTGTCGACGTAGATCGGCATCACGTCGCAGACCGCGATGTCGTGGCGCCGCCACTCGATCTCGAGCGCCTCGGTCAGCCCACGCACGAAGTGCTTGGTCGCTCCGTAGCTGGCCAGCTCGGGCATCCCGTAGATCGCCGAGGCCGACGAGAGGTTGATCAGCCGCGCGCCCTTTGTGTCGCGCAGCAGCGGGAACGCCTTGTACGCGACCTCGAGCAGGCCTTGGGCGTTGATCGCGAGCATCCGTCGGTGGTCCGCCAGCTCGAGTTGCTCGAAGGGGCCGACACGCATGATCCCGGCGTTGTTGAGCAGCACGTCGAGCCGGCCCTCGCAGTGGTCGGAGAAGTGCTGAAGACCGGCGTCGATGCTGGCGCCGTCGCTGACGTCGAGCCGCCGCCAGCAAACCGCCGCGCTGCCATGCCGGGCGATCAGCTCGTCAGCCAGGCTCGCGAGGCCCGGCTCGTCGATGTCGAACAAGCCGACGGTCCAACCAGCCGCGGCGAAGCGACGCGCACACGCCCGCCCGATGCCCTTGGCCGCGCCCGTGATGAAGATGGTCTCGGACATGCGCGTGGATTGTCGCAGATGCGAGCGCTCGAGCGGCCGCTGGCGAGCTCACCAGCTGATGATCACTTGGCCGTCGCCGGGTTGAACTCCTTCGCTCGTCTCCCCCGCTTCGACGCCGCCGACGAAGGACGAGCCGCCGCCACCACCACCGCCGCCCCACGCACCACCGCCACCGCCGGGACCACCCGCTCCGCCGCCACCACCGAAGTAGCCGCCACCGGCTCCGGCCCCACCCGAGCCAGTGAAGCCGCCCCCGTTGCAGTTGGTCCCGTTGCCTCCGTTGCCGCCTTGACCGAGCTGACCGTTGGTTCCGGGGCCGGCCTGCTGCGTGCAGTTCGTGTGCCCGATCCCTCCCGTGCCGCCGCTCGCCTGCGAGCCTCCGATCCCGCCGGTGCTCATGCCTCCGCAGCCTAAGCCCACGCCCCCCGTACCGCCGGTCAGGCCTCCGCCGATGCCCCCGTCGCCGCCCGCTCCTCCGGCGCAGCTCTCGACGCCCCGACCCGCACCACCACCACCGCCGCCCGCCACGATCACGCGCGCCTCGAGGGTCATCGCGCCCTGCCGCACGTCCGACGCTCCGCCCCCGTTGCCGCTCCCGTTCGAGCCGCTGCCCGGAGTGCCGCCGCCGTTGAAGCCCAGCTGCCCGCCGACCGTGACGAGCAGCGTCTCGCCGGTCTCGACCGCGAGCTGACCAGTCGCAAACCCGCCGAGCCCACCGGCGCCGCCGTTGTTGGCCGCGCGGCCCTGCGCGCCCCAAGCCTCGATCGTGATCAGGCCGTCGGCGCAGCCCGGCACGGTGAAGCTCGCGGGCGCTCCGGTGAAGCCGAACACGAGCTCGTCGATCGTGCACACCCACACGCTCGCGGCTTCGGCCAGGTTCCCGCAGCCATCGCTGGCCAGCGCCCCATCGAGGGTCAGCTCGTGGAAGTCGACGAGCCCGCTGATCTCCAGCTCGAAGCTGGTCGAGGTCGCCGGCAAGGGAGGATCGATCGAGGTGATCATCGCCCCGTTGCCGAGCGCGAGGCTGCCCTCGGCGAGCGTGACCGGCTCGTCGAACTCGAGCAAATAGGTGGTCGATGTCGTGCCGGCCTCGAGCTGCACGATCGTCGCGCTGGTCAGCGCCGGGCCTTGCATGTCGGTCAGGCACGCGCCGACCAGCGGGATCTCGGCGTCCGCGGCCAGCTGGTTGTCGCACGCATCGTTGATCGCGTCGGCCTCGACGCTCAGCACGTACTCCATGCCAGCGTCGACGCCCGAGATCTCGACCATGAAGCTGATCCCGTTGGTCGGCAGCGTCGGGCTCTCGATCGTCGCGCCGCCGGACACGCTCAGCGCTCCCGCGCCCAGCTCGACCGGCTCGTCGAACTCGAGCGTGGTGATGATGCTGGTCTGGCCGGGCGGGACCGGGATCGGATCGAGCGAAGTGAGCAGCGTAGGCGCCGTCGAGTCACCGCAGCCATCCTCGCTGGTCGAGCTGTCGGTCGCCTCGCTCTCGCTGGTGTCGCCCTCGGTGGTGTCGGTCGCCCCGATCTCGTCGTCGCCCTCTTCGGCGGTCTGAAAGCAACCCGCGAGCACGAGGCCCAGCAGCGACAAGCCTGCGAGCGACCACGGGGCAGACGCGGAGGACGGGCGGGCGGCGAGGAGATCTTGGCTCTTCACGGGACGATCATTCTCCTCGGGACTGGCCCACGTCCAGCCGACCGCGAGGGCGTCCGACATGCGGGCTCCAGTCACCGCCCAGCTCGATCGGAGCTTGGTCTGGCGATCTCGTCGTCCTACAATCGATCGACGCATGTCCGAATCTGCCCCAGCCGCGCCCGCGCCTCGCTTCGTCGCCGCGCTCGTGCGACACGGTGACTACGAGCAGCCCGAGCGCGTGCCGAGTGCCTCGCTCGCCCACCCGCTGACCGAGCGCGGCCGCGAGCAAGCGAGCGCGCTCGCTAGCGCGCTGCGAAGCGAAGCGAGCGAGCGCTCCCTGATGATCGACCGCACGCTCGACTGCTCTCCCCTGCTGCGGGCTTGGCAGACCGCCCACCTGTGCGCCGAGCAGCTCGCCGACCACGAGGGGAGCGGCTTCGAGGTCGCCAGCTACGCCGACCTCGTCGAGCGCAGCGTCGGCGCGGCGGCCAACTTGACGGTCGACACGATCGCCGAGATCGTCGCTCGCGATCCTCGCCTAGCGCCGCTGCCTCCAAACTGGAAGGCTCACCCGCGCTTTCGCCTGCCCTTCCCTGGTGCCGAGTCGCTGCTGCAAGCTGGCGCGCGCGTGGCCGCCCACCTCGAGCAGCGGGCGCACGCCCACCAGGCGCGCGAACGCGACGATCGACTCGTCATCGTAGTCAGTCATGGTGGCGCGGTCCGTCATGCTGCCGTCGCGCTCGGCGTGCTCGAGCTCGAGCGCGTGCCTACCCTGTCCATGCACCACTGTGGTTATGTGCTGGTCGAGCGGCTCGCCGACGGGCGCTGGCTGCAGATCGGTGGCGCCTGGAAGACCCGTCCGAACGGCCAGGCCAGCGACTGACCCGCTGGTCTCGGGCCCAGCCCCTGCGAGCGCCCCATGTCCCCCGCTTTCGCGATTCGCACCCAGTCCACGCCTCGCAGCCCGCTCCTGCACGACTATCAGGGCACCGAGTTCTGCGAGATTCCGCTGCCGGTCACGACCGAGCCCTGGCCCAAGTTCGAGGCCGAGCGCCTGCGCGACCTCGCCAACGATCACTACGACGCAGCCCGCGAGCAGCTGACCCGGCGGATCGGCCACAAGCCTTTCGTGTGGCCGCGCCGGACCATGTACTTCTTCTGCGACATCCATGCCGACGCCGACGCGTGGCGACGCTCGTTGATCGCGTCCGGTGGCGTGCGCTGGCTCGGGCCCGGCGACGACGAGTACGAGCTGAGCGACGAGGGCAAGCGAGCGACCTTCGTGGTCGCGGGCGACTGCTTCGACAAGGGGCCGAGCAACCTCCGGCTGCTGCGAGCGATCAAGATCCTGATCGACAAGGGCGCCGACGTGCGGATCTTGGCCGGCAACCACGACCTGCGCACGCTGGTCGGGCTCGCCTACCTCGGTCGGACCGAGCCCCGCTTCGCGCACCTGTTCGTGCGCATGGGCAAGAAGACGATCCCGCTCTTTCAGGAGATCCTCGACGAGTACCTCGAGCCCGGCGCGACCAGCAGCCTCGGCGAGCAGGCCCTGCGCGAGCGGCTGTTCCCGGGCGAGCGCTGGTTCGCCGAGTTCCCCAAGCTCGCCCGCGGCCTGATCCCCGACAAGAAGCTGGTCAAGGAGATCACCCGCATCCGCGAGAAGATGGTCGAGCTGCCCGATCGGTGCGAGCGGATGGGCCTCTCGCTCGGGCAGGTCTACGCCGCCGCCGAGCGGGCCGTGCAGCTCTTCTGGGCGCCCGACGGAGAGTTTCGCTGGTACTTCGATCGCATGCGCCTGGCCGAGCGCTGGGGCTCGTTCCTGCTCGTGCACGCCGGCGTCGGCGACGGGACGGCGGCCGTGTTGGCCCGCAGCGGCATCGCAGGCGTCAACGCATGGTTCGATCGACTCATGCGCGAGGACATGTTCGAGCTCTACTTCGGCGAGCTCGGCAACATGTTCAGGACCAAGTACCGCGACATCGATTGGCGCTTCAGTCAGACCGGCGTCGAGCACATGTACATGGCCGGCATCTACGGGATCGTCCACGGCCACCAGAACATCCTGCGAGGCCAGCGGGTGCTGATGCGCGAGGGTCTGCTCAACTTCGAGTGCGACGCCTCGGTCGACTGCAACACCCGCAAGCTCGAGGGCCTGCGCGGCCTCGGTGGTGCGGTCGTCGTGTTCCGCCCCGACGGCGTCGCGCTGGGCATCAGCGCCGACTACCCGCACGTCAAGGTGTTCGAGGCCAACAAGGTGATCCCCTTGCTGACGCTGGTCTGAGCCCTGACGATTCGTGACGGCTACTGGCGCGTCTTGCTAGTCTGCGGGCCATGTCGTGGCCCCACGCCCTCTGCCGGTGCACGTTCGTCCTTCCACTTACGCTCCCGCTCTTCGCTGCCGGATGCTCCGACGACGCTGGCGACGACGAGGTCGCCGAAGCCGAGAGTGAGACGACCGGCGACGATACGACCGGCGACGA
>CBFGLP010000088.1:0-7787 GCA_965649595.1 uncultured Myxococcales bacterium
GGTCGAGAAGGGCTTGGTGACGTAGTCGTCGCCGCCGAGCTCGAGGCCCAAGATCCGATCGAGCTCGTCGCTGCGGGCCGACAAGAACAGCACCGGCATGGTCGAGCCGCCACCACGCAGGCGCCGGACCAGCTCGAAGCCGTCGACCTCGGGCATCGACACGTCGACGACCAGCAGATCGAACTGCAGGTTGGCGAGCACGCGCAGGCCCTCGCCGCCGTCGCGGGCCGTGTGCACGGAGTAGCCCTCGCGCTGCAGCGCGTAGCCGACGACCTCGCGCAGCTTCGGGTCATCGTCGACCAGCAGGATCGTCGGCTTGCGGGACACGGCGAGGCTCGAGGGAGGGATCGCGCGGGCGAGCATCAGCACGACTCCCGCACGAGATCGTGCCGCTCTCCGGGGTCGGTGCACGCGGGCTCGTGCGCGAGCGAAGATATCTCCGCCAGCGCGGCCACGCGAGCCTCGAGCTCGCTCAGGCGTTCGCGGACTGGCTCCACGGCCGCGGACCCGATCAGCGTGTGAACCCCGAGCTGCACGCGGAGCTGTACTAGCGAGCTCAGCACCTGCTCCAGCTCGTCGGCGGCGTGAGTGCGGGCGCGGTTCAGAGTCGCGAGCGATCCTGCGATCGTTCGATCCCTCGCCGCGTCGGCTCGGGCGTCCGCGCCCGCGAGCGGCTCGCAGCCCAGCTCGGCGATCAGACGATCGACGGCCGCGAGCCGGCGATCGGCCCCGCGCAGGGCCAGCTCGAGTGAGCGCAGTTGCTCGGAGGTCGCGAGCTCGGGTGGCAGCGCCGTGCTGCTGCCGAGGCCGCTGCCGAGGTCGGCGCGGAGGCTGGCCATGCAGCGATCGATCCGATCTGCGAGCGGCCCGCGAGCGTCGCTCGGCGCGAGCGTGGGTGGATCGGAGCCGAACAGCATGCCGATGAAGAGCGGCCAGCCGAGCAGGGCGCTGACGACCACGCCGAGGGTGTGACCGCGTCGGGCCAGCTGCCAGCTGGCCAGCGCACCGACGCCTAGATAGACGAGCGAGAGGCTCATGCCGAGCAGCGGTCGGTCGAGCATCAGCAGGATCACGCAGAGCATCACGGCACCTCCTGAGCGTCGAGCTCGACGTCGACGTCGCTGGCCTCTCGCCCGAGCATCCCGCCGCCGCGCGCCTCCCAGCCCTCGTAGCGACCTTGGACCGACGCGCCCGTATGCGTCAGGCTCGAGAACACGTCGGCCTCGATCGGTCGCAAGAAGGCGATCTCCGCTCGCGGACGGACGACGAAGGGCCGCAACAGCCAACCGGTCTGCGCGAGCAGGACCCCGAGCAGCGCGAACGTAGCCGCGTGCGCGAGCGGTCGATGGCGACCTCCGATCGGCAAGCAGGAGGTCAGCGTCCACATGCCCGGCGCGCCGACCAGCACGAGCGTGGCAGCCATCGCGAGGATCGCCAGGTGGTAGTTCGGGTGCAGCGAGAGGAACAGCCACAGCACCGGGCTGACCGCGGCCGCGAGCACGGCCGTGCGGGCGCTCGCGACCAGCGCGGCGAGGGCCAGCCGCGACCAGTCGATCCGCAGCTCGCAGGCGGCCAGGAACGCGCGCAGGGCCGGGAGCGCGATCACGACCGGGATCAGGAAGAGCAGCGGGGTCTTGAGCGCCGCGTAGAGGTATTGGATCGACCCGCGATAGGAGCCGACGACGACCCCGAACACGCCCGCGCCGAGCAGCGTGACGCCGAGCAGCGAGGGCGCGAGGGCGGTCAACGCCGGGGCGCTAGGCTGGCTCGGGCTCGGGATCAACGCGGAGGGCGAGCGCAGCAGCGTGCCGGTCAGCGCGAGCATCGATCGGGGCGGGGGAGTAATGGAATGGGGTTGCATGGTTGGGCTCGGTTTGGCGAATGTATGAATGCGCGAGTGTGCGAATGTGGAAATGAATCAAATGCCAATGATCCATTGAATGACGTGGACACCGATCCGCAGGGCGACCAACCAAGCCAGCGTCACCCATCCAATCAGCAAGAGCGTGAAGCGGATCTCCTCGTCGATCCAATCGCCGACACCCTGGCGGGCGCGCATCTCGGTCCGCGCGAGCTCGCGGCACGCGACCGCGCTAGTAAAGACGCCGACGACGAAGAGCGCGGCGAGCAGGGCGATCGGCCACAGCTCGGTCGTGGCCGCGAAGTAGAGCACGGTGATCGAGAGGCCCGCCGCGATCTGACCGCCACGGACGAGCGCGCGAGCGAGCGCGCTGGTCAGCGCCTCGGCGCTCGCTCGCAGGCGCAAGAACGGGTGCAGGGCCAGCAGCGCGGGGGTCGTGAGCGCGAGCGAGCCGAGCTCGACCAAGAGCACGCTGGGGACCAAGCGCAGGCCGAGCGTCCAGTCGCCGCTCCCGAGCGCGCCGGCGAGGCCGAGCGCGAGCAGGCCCGCGAGCGCGCCCGCCAGCGCCGAGGGTCGCAAGGGCAGGGCCGGGGTGTCTTCGTAGGTGCTCGTCGAGAGCGTCGGCTCACCCGGCGGTGGATCGAGCGGCGGTGCGAAGCCGGAGGGCGAGAGCGCGAACGAGGAGGACGCGGGATCGGGTGCGTGGCCGTGCATCGGCCTCGCTGTTTATCCGGGGCGCTTGCACGGGCGCGGGCAGCTCCGTGCAGCGGGATCGGCGAAATCGTGCACTTTTGGTGCAAGCGCTGCGATTAGCCGGCCGGGGCCGGGGTGCCCTGATACGTCCACGTGTCGGCGTTGGGCGTGCCCCAGTCGGGCTTGCTCGCGTCGAGGACCTGCAAGCTCCCGTCGTCGTGGAATTCGATCAACAGGAAATTGTCGCTGTCGTAGCGGGTCGCCCCGAACACGAACAGCGGCGCGTCGTATTGCTGCGGCAGGCTGTTCCATTGGTGCAGGTGGCCACAGAGCACCAACGCGACGTTGTCGAACGCGTTGACGAGCTCGACGATGTCGCGGTGGGTCCCGTCGGGGGCCTCGAACGCCTGCGCCTGAAAGAGCGGAAAGTGGGTCAGCAGCACGGTCGGCTGCGCGTGGGAAAGCTCGGCCGCGATCCAGTCGAGCTGCGCCTCGCCGTAGGAGCCGAGCGCCGGGTTGAACTCGAGGTTGGCCGGCTCGAAGCTGGGCCCGAGCTGGCTGTTGGTGAACACGAAGCGCCAGCCCTCGTGCTCGATCGAGTAGTAGGGCTGCTTGGCGAAGAACTGGGCGAAGAGCTGATGCGAGAGCGTCTTGGGCTGCTCGGGGATCGCGTAGTCGGACTCGCCAAACACGACGTGGACGGGGATCGGGAAGCCGTCGAGCAGCGCGTCGATCTCGGCGAACGCGTTGGGGTTGGCGGTGTACCAGGTCGGGTCCGAGCTGGCGTAGGCCTCGTGCACGAGATCGCCGAGCACGATCGCGAAGGCCGGCGGTGGATCGATCGCGGCGATCTGCTGACGCGTCGTCTCGAGCCGCTGCTTGGTCATCGCGAGGTTCGGGTCCTCGCCGGCATAGTCCGGCGCGACCACGTGGGGATCGGCGAGCACGACCACGCGAAAGCCGGCTGGATCACCGTCGCCGTCGCCCGTGTCGTTCGCGTCCGATGCTTCGTCGCTACCGATCTCGTCGGTGCCCGCCGAGTCGGTCTCGTCGTCGGGGCCCACGCTCGCGGCCTCGATCACGTCGGGGATGCAGGCGCAGAGCGAGAGGCCGATGACGAGCAGATGCGTGCGCACGGGGGGCAGACCTCGGTCGGTGATGGTGCCACGCCTCGGTCCGTCGCGTCGTGCTATCGAGTCGCTCAGCAACTGCCGCAAACCCAGCGACCGTCGCCGCAGTCGACTGGATCACCGCTCGAACAGTGGACGTTGCACCCGCCCTGCGGACAGCTGACCTCGCAGGTCCCCTCGCAGGTGACGGTGCAGCTGCCGTACATCTCGCAGCGCACGTGGCTGCCCTCGCCGACCGTCGCGGTGCAGCTCGAGATGTTGCGGCAGGTCAGGTCGCAGCCGCTCCCGCAGGTCGCGTCGCAGGTCGACGCCGACTCGCAGACGAGCGTGCAGTCGTCTCCGCAGCTGGTCGAGCAGTCGCTGACGCCCATGCAGTCGGCCGTGCACGAGTCGAGGCACGCGATCGCGCACTCGTCGAGCGAGCTGCACTGCGCGTCGCAGCCATCGACGGGGCAGTCGAGCGAGCACGAAGGCGCGCCCTCGCACGCACAGGTCCCGTCCGCGCAGGGGTTCGGATCGGCGCAGGCGAGCGAGAAGCCTCCGCTGAGCGCGAGGGCGAGCAAGAGTGAGTGGGTCCGTGCGCGAAGGGTCATTGGTTCAGCTCCCGTGGGTCTGCTTGCGGATCGCCGCGAACGCCTGCTTGACCTGCTCGCGCGGGTAGTCGGTGATGCCCGCGAATTCCTGCCCGACCTTCAGCCACTCGCCGCCGTCGATCGTCACGCACTCGCCGTTCACGAAGCCCGCCGCGGTCAGGTAGACCGCGAGGTCGGCCAGCTCGATCGGCTCGCCGTAGCGGCCGACGGGGACCCGCTGCTTGCCGAGCGCCTCGGTGCCGGGGATCGACAGGCGGGAGAAGGCGCCCTCGGTCGGGAAGGGTCCTGGCGCGATCGCGTTGGAGCGGATGCCGTAGGTCGCCCACTCGACCGCGAGCGAGTGGGTCATCGCCAGCACTCCAGCCTTGGCGCACGCCGAGGGCAGCACGAAGGGCGAGCCCATCCACGCGTAGGTCGTGACGATCGAGAGCAGCGAGTAGCCTCCGGGTCGCTGGCCGCGAGCGATCCATCGCCGGCCGAGCTCTTGCGTCGCGTGGAAGGTCCCGTAGAGGACGATCTTCATGACCGCGTCGAAGGCGTTGGGCGAGAGGTCCTCGCTCGCGCACAGGAAGTTGCCGGCCGCGTTGTTGACGAGATCGCTGGCAGGTCCGAGCTGATCCTCGAGCCGATCGATCGCGGCGATCAGCGAGTCGCGCTCGCGCACGTCGGCGCTGGCCCACGCAGCGGTGCCCCCCGCCGCCTGGATGGCCGCCACGGTTTGCTCGAGCGGAGCCTCGCGCCGACCGAGGATGCCGACCTTGGCTCCGACCTCGGCCATGCGCAGGGCCATGGCTTTGCCCAGGCCCGTGCCGCCACCAGTGATGATCACGTGTCGCCCCGTCAGGAGATCGCGCTGGAACATGCCGGTCGAGCGTGCCACAGCCTCCGCGGCGGGAGCCATCGGCATCTCGCGCTGCTACGCTCGCCCCCGATGAGCTCGTCCGACACCGCCGAGGCCGACCTCCTGGCTGCGAACCGCCGCTTCTATGCCGCCTTCGCGCAGGGCGACTTCGTGGCGATGGAGTCACTGTGGTCCGAGGGCGAGGCCGTGTTCTGTGTCCACCCGGGTTGGCCTAGCTTGCAGGGCCGCGACGAGGTGCTGTCGAGCTGGCGAGGGATCCTTCGTCAGAGCTCGGCGGTCAGCGTGGAGGACGAGGTCGCGACCACGCTCGGTGAGACCGGGATGGTCGTGTGCGTCGAGCTGATCGGCGACACCAAGCTCGCCGCGACCAACCTGTTCGTGCGCGAGGGCGGACAGTGGCGGCTCTTCCATCACCACGCGGGTATCGTCGCTCGCCGCGATGAAGACGATGATGAAGACGAGGACGACGACGAGCTGCTCTTCAATTGAACGAGCACGGGCGATCCCGTCGATCGCCTCGCGCTCATGGCCTGCACGGTCGCTTGCGTCGATCTAGACCGGCTGTTAGGGTCGGCCGGAAATCTGGCGGAAAAGCACGAGATGAAGGCGAAGATCGTGATTGGTGTGAGCGCTGCCTTCGCGTTCATAGTACCGCTCTTGTGGTTCGGCTCGGCCGGGCACGACGACAGCCACATCACGTATTGGGCCGCCCATAGCCTCGCGACCACGGGCGAGATCACCAACTTCAATGGTGAGGCGGTCGAGCAGAGCTCGGCGCTGGCGACGACCCTGCTGCTCGCGTTGCTGTCCCTCGTCGCTCCCTTCGTGGATCTGCCGACGCTCGGCACGGCGCTCTCGCTGCTCGCTGGCGCGTTCGCGGTGGTGGCCGCGGCCGCGCTCGCGGAGCGACTGCGTGAAGGGGCAGGGGTGCTCGCAGCCCCGCTCGTCGCGACCGAGCCAATGTTGGCCTACTGGTCTGCGAGCGGGATGGAGACGAGCCTCACCGCGGCGACCTGGGCGTGGATCCTCGTAGCAATCGACGATCTCGTGAACGGCGTGTCCAAGCGGCGCGTGCTGGCGCTGGCAGGAGCCGCGCTGCTGGCCGCGTCCGTGCGACCCGAGTCTCCCTTCGTGGTGGTCGCGCTGGTCGGCGGACTGCTCGTCGCGGGGGCGGCGGGGCGCATCAGCAAGACCGACGATTGGCCGGCGGTGCGGCGGCTGGCCCTCGCCGGGCTCGCGCCGGTGCTGGCCGTGGGGCTCGTGACCGCCTATCGGTGGTGGGCGTTCGAGGCGTGGCTGCCCCAGCCGGTGGCTGCCAAGGCCGGCGGACCGGTGCATTGGGACAAGGGCTGGGAGTACCTGAAGGAAGACTCGCTGTGGGCGGCGCCGACCTTGCTCGTCGCGGTGCTGGCCGCGGGGCTGCTGACGATCTCGTGGGTTCGCCGGCGAAGTGGGCCCCGGCTGCTCTGGCCCGTGCTCGCCCTGCTCGCCGCGGGCTTGCTCTTCGTCGTGCGCTCGGGCGGCGACTGGATGGAGGCAGGGCGCTTCTTGGTCCCCTGGCTGCCGCTCGCGGCCGCGCTCGCAGCCGCCGGGTGGGCGCAGGTGAAGGACCAGTTCAGCACACGCGCGTGGGCACGCATTTGGGCGCGCGTCGTCGTGGGCCTGCTCAGCCTCGTCGTCGCGGGGCAGTTCGCGGCGTGGTCGCTGCTGGCCGCCCGCTTGTCGGAGGGCCGGCCGCTGTGGGACACGGTCGCGATGCGGCGCTGGCTCGCGCCCGAGTGGGGTGGCTATCCGCTGCTCGAGTACGGCAACTCTGCGCACACGCGGGACATCGTGCTGTTGGCCAAGCTGGATCCGATCGTCGCGTCGATCCGCGAGCGCAAGGGCCCCGACGAGCCGGTGATCGTGGCGTCGGGCCAAGCTGGGATGGTCCCCTACTACCTGTTCCAGCGGCACGAGGGGCTCTACTTCGTCGACTTCAACACGCTCGCGACCAAGCGGGTGAACGCCTGCTTGCCGGACAAGTCGCAGCGCCACATCAAGATCGGCTTGCACTTCGATCTTCGCGCGGTCTATCGGCACCGCGCGAAGGTGCTGCGCGAGTGTGGGGTGGCGGTCCCGGACATCGTGTACGACTCGGGGCCCAACGCGGTCAAGGCGACCAAGGGGCTGCCCTACGTCGTGATCCACGACCATCGGCGTCACAACCGAGAGCGCGGATGGTTTGGCAACGAGGACGTCGCAGCCGGTTGGATCGCCGTGCACGAGGACCACGCCAAGGCGCTCGGTCTGTCGCCGATCAAGCGGCGTGGCGCGCTGAGGTTCCCGCCGCGTCCCGGTTCGAGGTGAGAACGGCGCCGCAGCGCGCCGTGGTTGGGCGAGCCGATCATGGACGCCGGGGCGGTGCGAGGCGAGGTTTCGCGCCGCCCCACGCTCGTCGATCCACGAACAGGGCCGCATGCGAGCTTCGATCCTCCTCGTCACCGCGCTGCTCTCGACCGCCTGCCCGCAAGCCAAGCGAGAAGACACCGACACGTCGGCCAAGCCAGCCGCCGGTGGAGAGAGCAAGGCTCCTGCCAGCGAGCCCGCTGAGGGCGAGGCGGCCACGCCGACGACCCGGGCGCACATGCAGGACCACTTCAGC
This sequence comes from uncultured Myxococcales bacterium, assembly GCA_965649595.1. Classification (GTDB taxonomy): domain Bacteria; phylum Myxococcota_A; class Polyangia; order Nannocystales; family Nannocystaceae; genus Plesiocystis. Next base: position 7,784 of record CBFGLP010000088.1, read on the forward strand.
AAGG
>CBFGLP010000089.1:0-1917 GCA_965649595.1 uncultured Myxococcales bacterium
CCTCTCGCTCCTCGCCTCGCTCACGCTCGCGTGCAGCGACGATCAATCCAACACCGACGAGCTCGGTGACGAGGCCACGGACGAAGCCACCGACGAAGCGACCGACGACGCGACCGACGATGCTAGCGACGACGCCACCGACGACACCGACGCCGAGCCCGGACCGCTGAGCACCTGCGGCTCGGGGGGCGCGACCAACCAGTGGACCCGCTATGACGTCGAGCTGAGCTGGTACGAGGTCCTCGCCCCGCCGCCCGGCGACGCTCCCCTCCCACTCGTCATCGCCCTGCACGGCGACGAGGGCAACCCCGGTGCGGTCCAGTACCACTGGCAGCCGACCTTCATGACCCATGGCGACTTCATCGTCGCGACTCCGCAGCTGCACACGCAGGCCGATGGACCGACGACCGACAACGGCTGGGACGACAACCCCGACGTCGGGCTGATGCTGATCGAGCAGGTGCTCGCCGACCTCGGGGCTCGCTACGACATCGACATCAACCGCACCTACCTGACCTCGGTGTCCGCGGGCTCGTGGTGGATGGGCCAGCGCGCGTACACGATGCAGGAGTACTTCGCGGCCGTGCAGATCTCCTGCGGGGCCTCGCCGCTGGCCTGGGGCATCTACGAGCTGCCCGACGAGGCCTGCCGCATGCCGACGCGCTTCGAGACCGCGGCCGACGACTTCTTGTACTCCTACGCAGAGCAGATGCGCGACGAGCTGATCGCCCTCGAGCACGAGGTCGAGTTCTCGGCCACCGCCTGCTCGGGGCACTGCTGCGGCGGACCTCAGGAGTACGGCGAGCAGGCGTGGATGTTCTTCCGCGATCGGGTCCGCTGCGGCGGGCTCGTCGAGGGCGAGCCGGGTGGCAGCTGCGGCACGTTCGGGCAGCTCTGAGCGCGTGCCTCATCGAAGCATGTCGTCGAGCGAGCCGACGAGGCGGATCGCTCCTCGATCCGCCTCGTCCTAGCGTCGATTCAGGTGCAGGGGTGGCTGGCGTAGCTGCTCGGCCCGACCTGTCCCATCATCCAGCAGATGTCGTTGTAGACCGTCGTCGTCAGCCGGGCGCCAACGTTATAAGTGGCGGGGGTCGTCGTGTAATTGCAGTCGCCGCAGCTTGGCTCGTTGCCGCGCTTGTGAACGGCGAGCACCGCTGGGACGTCGCCGAAGTACGTGTAGATCGCCGAGCCGCTCTGCCCACCAGTCGCGTCGACCGGGTAATAGAGGATGCCGTAGTTGCCGGTCGCCTGCGGAGTCCGGTTGATCGTCCCGAGGTGGCTCCACATGTACCCGGCGCAAGGTTCCCCCGAGCAGGTCTGCTCAGGTGACGGGTAGCCCCTGAGGAACACGAGCTGATCGACATAGTCGGACAAGGTGTTGCTCCACCACATGCCCATCCAGCCGAGGCTGGCGATGTTGGCGTTGTTGGGCAAGCCGATCACTGCGTAGTCCTGCAACGTGCTGCTGCCCACGCGGAAGAGCACGTGCGTGGACGTGTAGGGTCCACCGTTCGGGTAGACGCCGGTGCCGTCCTGCCCAGGCGCCCACTGGAACGAGTTTATCCCGTTGACGCAGTGCGCCGCCGTGATCAGGTGGCGCGGTCCGATCAACGTGGCCGTGCAGTTGTTGAGCATCCTGCCGATCGTCCGGTAGGGGTAATAGGTACCAAAGCGGGTCTTGGCCCGATCGTCGGCGCCCAGCAGCACCGCGGGGACCTGCTCGACGTCGTTGGCGAGCAAGGTGTCGCCGGCCGAGCCACCCGCCCCGGGTGTCGGAGCGGGCGCTTCCGGCATCGACGCCCAGTCATGGGCCGCCGCGAACTCGGCCTCGCCCGGCCGCAGCACGCCGGGGTTGGCCAGCTCCTCGGGCGTGAACACCGGCATCTCCGGGACCTCGCCGCGATAGCGATAGAGGCT
>CBFGLP010000090.1:0-10990 GCA_965649595.1 uncultured Myxococcales bacterium
AACGACGCTGGCGTGTCCGAGCAGGGCGACGGCTGCAGCTGCTCGACCGCGACCACCTCCCCTGGCGCCCCGCTGGCCTCGCTGCTCTCGCTCGGCTTGCTCGGCTTCGTGCGCAGGCAAGGGCGCCGCGGGGCGAAGAGCGCTCGCCGATGATCGATCAAGGCGCGCGCAGCTGCGCCGCCAGGTCTTGCCAGCGGTAGCGCTCGAGCGCGATCGCTGGATGCTCCCAGCCGCACGTGCAGCGACGCAGCTCGGCGTCGGCGTTGAACGCCTGGCAGCCGGCGAGGTAGCCCTCCTGCGGGTGGAGCCTGGCGGTGTCGAACGTGTGGCGGTAGAGCTGGTCGCCGCACGTTTCGCAGTACCACGCGACCGCCTCGAGCCCAGGCTCGCGGGCCTTGTAGCGCATGATCACCGACTCGGTCTGCGGGTCGATGCGGGTCGGGGCGCCGGCCGGCACGAACACGTGGTCGCCGGGCTCGAAGGGGAAGTAGCTGACGTTGGTCTGCTTGAACTCGACCCGGCCGGTGCCGGAGAACACCGCGAGCAGCGTGTCCTTCTCGCAGATCGAGTAGAAGGGCTGGCGGTGATCGTTGCGGCTCAGGCAGATCTGCAGCTGCACGTCTTCCGGCAGCATCGGCCGCTCGTCGTAGGGCCCGAGCTTCGGCGCCTCGCGGAACACTACGAAGGTCTTCTTGCGTGGCAGCGGCATGGCTACTCGCCCCCCGCGCGCAGGAGCGAGCGCTTGGCCGCGCGCATCGCCGTCGACTGGTCGGCGTAGAGATCCCAGCCCCAGGTGTGGACCGGAAAGGGATCGTTCTGATGGCCGCAGTCCGAGCAGCGGCGTAGCTCGGGATCCTCGTTGAACGCCCGCATGCGCTCGGGCAACACCGCCGCCGTGGTGAAGGGGTAGTCGAGCTCCCGCGCGTCCGGCATCGAGCGAGCGTCGTAGTCGGTCCGGAAGATCTGCTTGCGACACTTGCTGCACACCAACGAGACCGCCTCGGGCTGCTCGCCCTCGTCGAGCTGCCGCTGCGTGACCGAGAAGAGCGCGAAGCTGCCCGGCTTGGTCTGATCCTTGAGGAACGAGTTGACCCCGTGCACGCGGCCGCCGTTGTAGACCTGCCCGGTCTGCAGCGTCGCGCCCTCGCAGACGAAGCCGATGATGACCTCGTCGACCGAGTTGTGGTGGTAGAGCTGGCCGTAGTCCTTGCCCGGCGCGCCGATGAACAGCGCCCCGGTCGGGACGATCGCCCCCGGGTGCAGGTAGGGGAACAGCGGCGCCAAGGTGGTGTTGGCCTGCTGCATGACGTTGAGCAGGTTGGCCAGCAGCGGCGGCCGGTCTGCCCGCGGTGGCGGGATCACCAGCGATGGATCATTGGTGCGCTCGGTCGCCATGGCTCAGATCCGGCCCAACTTACGGAGCATCTGCTCCATCTCTTCGAACGACTGGCTGAATTGGATCTCGTGAATCTCGTCGTAGGGGAACCCGATCTCCTCGAATTGCTCGATCAGGTCGGCCTCGCTGGCGGCCTCGTAGATCGTGAACACGAAGCCGCTGCCGAGGTTGACGTAGGCTTGCTCGAAGCGGGCGTGCGTGCCTGCGTAGACAGCCCCCGAGTTCTCGACCCACTGCTCCTGAAGCAGTCCTGGTGCGCGATGGATGGTCATGTACTGCGGCATATCGAGGGATCCAATCCTGCTATCAGCATCGATGTCCGCGCTCGTCGACGTCAACGCGGAACCGCCATCGCCTGCTGGAGGCTCGAATTGCCCGACAATGGCGCTGCCGATGATCGAGCCTACGGGACCGGCCCCAGAGCCGCCCCAGAGCCGCTCAGGATCGCCATGCTCGATAACGAGCTTGGGATCTCGAGCCCCATCGGGGGGCGGGCCCCATGGCATGGTGATAGACTCCTCGACTATCAATATTCTAAAAGGTGGCGATTCAACGAATGAATCGCCACCCTTTAGAAGTAATGCGAATCAGGGCGTCAGCGTGATGCGAACCTCGCCGTGGCCCACCCGCACGCCATCCCAACCGGTGGGGTTGGCCCCGGCGTTGTAGGACTGCCCTCCCTTTCCGGTCGCGCCGCCGCTACTCCCACCGCCGTTGCCTCCGGCGTAGCCACCACCACCGCCGCCGCCGTTGCCCCCATTGCCGCCGCCGCCAAACCCTCCGAGGCCCGAGTCGACGCACTGGTTGGGCCGCTCGGTGTCATCGCCCACGCCTCCGTTGAGGAACGAGTCGCCGCCCGAAGGCGAACCGTTGGTCACGAACCCGCCGCCCGGGCTCCCCTCACCGCCACAGCCACACCAGTTCCCGTCGCCGCCGCCAGTGCCCCCGTTGCCGTTGCCGATCGCCGATTTGCCGGTGATCTGGGCGATGTCGATCATGCCGCAGTTGCCCGCGCCGCCACCACCACCCGCGACGATCAACGGGGTGTCGTCGTCGAGCGCGACATAGGTTCCACCGCCACCCCCGACGTTGTAGTTGGTCCCGTCGCTGCCCTTTTGCCCGACGAGGATCTTCAGCACATCGCCGGCGCTCAGCTCGAATTCGCCCGTCATGTACGCACCGTTGCCGCCGAACCCCAAGTTGTGATTGCCGCCCTGTGCTCCCCAAGCCTCGATCGTGTAGGTCGCGGTGTAGGGCACGGTCCAGCTCTGGTAACCGGCAGTCACACCGACCTCGCCCTCGAGCTCGGTGCCGGTGTACGCGGTGTCGCAGTCGGCCTGCGAGGGCCCGGTATGACCGGTCTTGCCGCAGTTGGTGAAGGTCACCTCGATCGCGAGGAAGCAGCTCGAGGTGTCGAGCTCGCAGCTCATCGCGCCGCAGCTCAGCTCTCCGCCAGCGAAGCCCTCGTCCGCGCAGGTCAGCATGCCGACGTCGCCGTCACAGACCTCGCCAGCGCTGACGTTGAGCTGGCCGTCGCCGCAGCTGCTGGTCGTGCAGTCGATGTTGCACTCGGCGGTCTCACCCGCGCCGTCACACTCCTCCATGTCGGCGTAGACGAGGCCGTCGCCGCAGGTGGCGTTCAGGCAGGTCGTGGTGCAGGCCGCATCGTCGGCGTTGGCCGGCCCGGCGTCGCACTCCTCGCCCGCCTCGACAGTGCCGTTTCCGCAGCTCGCGGCCGCGCAGGCGTTCGAGCACTCGTCGTCGTCGATGTCGTTGCCGTCGTCGCACGCCTCACCCGGGCCGACGAAGCCGTCGCCGCAGGCTTGGTTGGTGCAGTCGCTCTTGCACGCTCCGGTATCGCTGTTGTCGGGGCCGAGATCGCACTCTTCGCCCTCATCGACGTTCCCGTCGCCGCAGACCGGATCTCCAGTGTCGGTTTCGGTAGCGTCGGTCTCGGTCTCGCTGGTATCGGTGGTATCGGCGGTGTCGGTGGAGGTGTCGGACTCCGTGGTGTCGCCGGTCTCGGTCTCGCCGATCTCGTCCTCCGACGTGCCGCCGTTCGAGCAGGCGAGCACGAAGAAGATGGGGAGCAGGGCAGGAACTCGCTTCATGGGGCGACACTAGTCGAGCGCGAAAATCCAAGCCATGGTCCGCGTCGATCGTGCGACACTGTCGAGATGCGAGAAATCTCGATCGCATCGTTGGCCGCATTCCTGCTGATGAGCTCGGCGTGCAAGAAGAACGAGGAGCCCGTCGCACCCGAAGAAGAGACCTGGGTCCCCGACGAGAGCAACGAGCCCGCCGCGGCGACGCCAGTCGCAGAGCCCCAGCTATCCGAGGAGGAGCGGCTCGAGAAGGCCAAGGGGATCTACAAGGAGGCCGAGGCCAAGGCCGCCGAGGGCGATTGGCCTAGCGCCGTCAACCTCTATGAGCAGGCCTACTACCTCGTCCCGACCAAGCACGGCTTCGCGCTCAAGGTCGCGCTCGCGGCCGAGCAGGTCGGCGACTGTGCGAAGGCGATCACCTACTACGAGCACTTCGTGAAGTACGCCGACCCCGAGAAGTACGCCGACGATCTGAGCGCGGCCAAGAAGAGCCTCGACGGCCTGAAGAAGAAGGGCTGCTGAGCTCACCCAGCCGGCGGGGCCGCAGGCGCTCCCTCGCCGTACTTGCCCATGCAGACGGGCAGGTACTCGTTGATCATCGACTTCAGCTGCTCGTCGGTCGCCTCGAGCGCGAACTTCTGACAGAGCGCGACCTCGACGTCGTTCATCTCGACGCACTGCTTCTCGAGCATGCCGAGCTGGGTCGCGAGCGCGGCCTCGTCGATCTCGGGGAAGAACTTGCCCATGAAGGCCGACTGCGCTGCGACGACCTGCTTGCACGCGTCGGCGATCTTCTTGGGGATCTTGGTGCCCTCTGGGATCGCCGTGATCTTCTGGATCTTCGCCGCGATCTCCTCTTGCACGCGCTTCTCCTCGGCGGCCTTGGCCTCGCGCTCCTGCTTGCGCTTGGCCATGCGGGCCTCGGCCTCGGCGTCCTCCTTGGCCTTGGCCTCAGCCGCGGGATCGGGCTTGGGCTCGCCCGCGTCGCAAGCGAGCGGGGCTAGAGCGAGAACGAGGGCGAGGGCGAGCTGGCGGTTGGGCACGCCCGAGCATCGCATGTTCGGCTCCGAGACGGGACGAACTCGATGGCTTCACCGCCGTGCGGCATGGGCGGAGCCGGGGCGGATACGAGCCGCGAGGATGGTCAGCGCCGCACGAGCAAGTAGCCGTCCCTCGCCGGGACCGAGAGCGACCCGCTCACCTCTTCACCATCATTGTGCTGCGGGTCCTGGATCCCCTCGAGCTTGGCGAACCCATCGGGCACCGCGACCGAGACCTCCTGATCGGTCGGATTCGCCACCACGAAGCCGTCATCGAACTCCCGCGTCATCGCTCCGCTCGCGTGTGCTTCGTAGGGCCCTTTTGGCCAGCCCAGCCAGCCGCGTCCCCTGCCCGCTCCGTCGTATTCGTCGTAGTACCACGCGACATAATGGCCGAATACGCCATTGTCGAATGTGTAATACCCATCCCCCATCAACGCGACGGTCAGCCCCAGGCGCATGGCCGGCCAGTCCGTCCGCGCCTGCTCGTCGGCACCCGGCTCAATCGTCCCGAACCCGATCTTGGGCGAGAATGCATTGACTACGGTGAAGGGCTTTTTCTGAGTGACCGACCAATCGATATAACGATCGACCCCGTCCTGGAAATCGAGGTAATCCGGCGGAAGGCCGATCGGCCACCCTTCGAGCAGGATCCCGTCGAGGCCCGGGTGTGGGCAGTCCTGCGCCCCGGGGTTGGCCATGATGGGCACGTCCGGGCCGAGCTTGTCCCGCAGGGTGTCGACCAAGAGGCCCATGCCCTCGGACCACGCCTGCGACGCCTCGCTCGGGTTGTCCTGGATCCCATCTCGGTCGACGTCGAGGTTGCCGCCATTGAGCCAGCCGATGTCGCTGAAGCAGACATCGAGGAAGATGCCGGTCCACACGCCCCTCGTCACGAGCGACGCCGCCTCGTTGGCGAGGAGGTCTCGCCAGCGGCCCTTCTCGGGATCCACCGGAGCCGTCGAGGCGAGGTTCAGCATCCAGGTACCCTCGAAGAAGACGACGTGGGCCGCGACGGGCTGTCCCGACGCATGCGCGACGGCCTGCGAGCGGAAGCCACGCTCGACCGTGAGCGTGTCGCCCGAGATCCCGACGAGCTTCATGTGCTCCTCGCCGACGAGCAGGTACGTGGGCTCGTCGGGCGGGTAGAAGTCCGAGGCCACCGGGTGCAGCTTGAACGCGCTGCCATCCTCGACGACGAGCTCGGTCGCGTCGGCGTCGATCTCGGCTGTGAGCTCCGAGCCGGGCTCGGTCAGCCAAAATTCCGACTCGACCTCGGCAAAGCGCGCGGTGGCGAGCGGGCGGAGCTCGAAGTCGGCGTCCCGCGGGAGCTCCTCCGAGGTGAGGTACGCGAGCAGATCGGCCGTCGGGTTCTCGGCACGGATCTGCTCGAGGCTCGTGGGATCCAGCGCGCCGACCTCGGCGTCGATGATTGAGAGGTCGAGCTTCGCGAGGATGTCGGCGTCCTCGGGATCGATGTGCGTCTCGATGCGGTACTGCGCGATCCGAGGAAAGCCAGGCCGGCAGTCACTGCACTCGTCGATCCCCGTCGTGGTCTGCGAGGAGCAGCCCAGCAAGGCCACGAGCGCTACGAGCGAGGACAACGAGTAGCGCGTGATGCAGCGTAGTTTCGTCACCTCTTCGACGTAGCCGAGCCTCCCGCGGCTACCAAGGAAAGCGCGTATCCTCGCCCGGTGCGGATCGACCGCGACACCGCTCGTCTGGCGACGCTTGCTCGCTCGCAACTCGGCGCGATCACGGATCTGGAGCTCGCCGATGTCTGGAGCGTGCTGTGTGCAGAGATCGAAAACGGCCTGCCCGCGGAGGGCTGGTTCTCGATCGCAGCGATCGTCGATGCTCTGGCGGCAGGCGGCGGTCGCGGCATGAACGCGCTGCACTTCGACGTGGACCACGAAGGCGGCGACCCGAACCGGGTCATCGTCTGCTCCGGCTTCGTGCTCCCGGAGCGCCTCTCCTGCCCGCGCGAGCCGCTGCTCGCCGAGCTACGACGCCTCCTCGATCGGTTCCGCAAGGGGCCATCAAGCAGTCCTGCGCGGTGATCCGGCGGCCGAGTCGATTGCGCCATTCGAGCCATTGCATCGATTCGTGGAGTGATTCGGTGAATGAATGCTGCTCGCACACTCCATTGATCGCGCCAAGAAGGGTTAGCTTGCAACGTTGCGTGGCCAAGCTCGCGCGAATGCGGGCAGATGGTATATGCAGGATCGACGACATGCCGACGAATCTACCGAGCCCCACACACGAGGGCCGCGTCCCCTTGGCGGACGGGCGCACGCTAGGTTTTGCGGTGTTCGGTCGGGGGGACCCTGCCGTGGTTTGGCTGCACGGAACGCCGGGTGGTCGTCGACAGATTCCACCCGGCGCCCGGGCGTTTGCCCTCCAGCATGGTGTTCGCTTGATCGGCATCGAGCGACCTGGGATTGGCGATTCGACCCCTCACCTATACCCCGACGTTCGAGCCTTCGCCTTCGATGTGGAGACGGTGCTGAACACCCTGGGCGTCGAACGCTGCGCCGTCGTCGGGCTGTCCGGCGGGGGCCCCTACGCGCTCGCCTGCGCCCACTCGCTCACGCGCGTGCGTGCCTGTGCCGTGCTCGGTGGCGTCGCGCCTACGCGCGGACCCGAGGCAGTCGCGGGTGGCGTCACGTCGCTCGCTCGCTTCGCGCCGCTGATCCAGCGCATGCAAAAGCCGCTCGGGGCCGCGCTGTCGCTGGCGATTCGCTCGGCGCATCCGCTCGCCTCGCCAGCCTTCGATCTGTTCATGAGGCTCTCGCGCGAGGGCGACCGCGAGGTGTTTGCCGCGCCCGGCATGAAAGAGATGTTCCTCGACGACATGCTTCGCGCGACCCGCTCGGGCATGCGCTCGCTGGTGTTCGACTACCTGTTGTTCTCGCAGCCCTGGGGGTTCTCGTTGGCCGAGATCGACACGCCCTCGCACTTTTGGCATGGCGACGCCGATCCCTTCGTGCCGCTCGCACACGGCGAGCATCAGGCGCGGCTGGTGCCCAACTCGAGCTTGACGGTGCAGCCCGGGCAGAGCCACCTGGGCGGGCTGGCGATCGCCGAGCGCGTGCTCGCCCAGCTACTCGAGAGCCTGTGAGTCAGCCCCTCCGGTGGTCCTCGTACCCTTTGGCGTAGCCGCTGCGAAACACCCCATCGAGATAGTGGAAGAACCCCGCGTAGTTCCCAATGAAGCGGCGGTGATGAAAGTCGTGGTAGGCGGGACCCTCGTAGAAGGGCAGCCAGCGGTGCCAGGGCAGCTCATACCCACAATGGCCGTCGGCCGCCTCGAACTGGCGAAACACCAGCCAGATCCACAGCGTGACCACGTGCGCGCCGATGAGCACGGGGCCGAGCATGACCAGCGTCGACGTAGCCAGGAACTCGATCACGTGCATGTAATTGCCCATCAAGGCAAAGGGCGTGACGCTGCGGTGGTGGACCTGATGCACGCGCTTGTACAGCCAGGGCGTGTGCAGGGCTCGATGCATCCAGTAGTAGAGGAAGTCGTCGACGACGATGAGCAGCGCGACCTGACCGACCAACGAGTACCAGGGCGGGAGCGGCCCGAGGTGAATCGCCGAGCGGCTGATCAGCGGCCACAGGGCGATCGTGCCGGCGAGCGCGACGAGGTTGTTGACTGTGAAGCTGCGCAGTGCCGGGACCAGCCACCGCCGAACCGGGATGTCGCGCTGCTGGATTCGATATCGGCGCAGCGCTTCGGGGTTCGCGTGGGCCACGTACGTCCACGGCAAGGCGAACAGCAAAAACGCAGCCATCGCGATCAGCGACGAGCCAACCGTGACCGGGATGAAGCGCGGATCCGTGTAGGCGCCCTGCAGCGCCGCCCAGATGGTGTCGAAGTCGGTCATCGTCGCTGCTCTCCGGGGCCACGCTACCACCCTACCGGCAGCGAGGGTGAGATCGCGCGGCTACTACACGGACGTCGGGCCCCGTGCGCCGGAGTTACTCTCGGGCGATGCTCCTCGTCCTTCGCGGGCTGGCCGTCGTGATGCTCGCCGTCTCGTGCAGCGGTCCGTCCAGCAGCCAGCCCGGCTCCCCCACTCCACCTCTCTCGCCCAGCGAGCCAGCTCCCGCGAGTGAGCGCATCTTCCCCGCAGACGAGCATCCACGTCCTGTCGCTGAGGAGTCGCTCGAGATCGCTGCTGCCGAGACGACGATCCCCTACGACCGCGACGCCTGGGCGGACTGGATCGACGAGGACGGCGATTGCCAGGACACCCGCACCGAGGTCTTGATCGCGGAGGCGATCGCTCGCGTCGAGCTCGAGGGGCCGCGCGGATGCGAGGTCGCGGCCGGCGAGTGGCAGTGCCCCTACACCGGCGAGATCGTCAGCGAGGCTCATCTGCTCGACATCGACCACCTGGTGCCGCTGGCGAACGTCCATCGGTCTGGCGGCGCCGAGTGGGACGCAGATCGCCGCCGCCAGTACGCGAACGACCTCGCCCACGAGCACCACCTCGTCGCGGTCGACTACACCGCGAACCGCTCGAAGGGCGCCAAGGGCCCCGAAGCCTGGCTGCCCCCGGACGAGGAGTTCCGCTGCACCTACGTGCGGGAGTGGGCGGCGATCAAGGCAAGGTGGAAGCTCCGGATGACCGAAGCGGAGGCGGCCGCGATCCGTGCGGCGCTGGAGATGTGTGACGCTGGCCAGGTGCCTCCGCGGCCTGGCGCTGGATCGCAAGCCCTTCCTTCGCTACCAGGTCGCTCCGAGGCCGCCAGCGACGTCCCTGGGCAGGCTGGGGAGTGCTGCAGGGTCTGCAAGAAGGGCAAGGCCTGTGGGGACAGTTGCATCTCCAGGGAGTCGTCCTGCATGAAGCCCCCAGGCTGTGCTTGCGACGGGTGAGGCTGCCAGGAACCCGGAACAGGTCGAGAGCGATGGGGCCGGCGCGTCCCTGAGCCGAAGCGCCACGGCTTGGCTCGATCGCATGACCTCGACGTCGACCACGGGGGGCCTTGACGAGCGAGATGAACTCACCATCGAACTCGAGCTTCAGCGTGGCCGCGACGTCGAGGTTCTGGAACACGGGGACCTGCGCACCAGCCAGCCTGAATCCGCACGGACGAGCTCACGCTCGCCGAGAAATCGAAGGCCACCGGGTGTCCGGGCTCGGTGGCGAACTGGACATTGAACTCGCGAATGTTGCCCAAGTTCCGGAACACTCCGCGACGCATGAGCCCGTAGTCGCCGACCGAGAACGGGTCTTGTACGGGGCTCCACGCGGCAAAGTGTAGGGTGTGACGACGAAGGCTGTGGGAGTGGTATCGAATGAACCTCCATTGATCATGTCCCGGAGGAGGACCGATCCGTTCGATTTTGAATGCGAGTCATTGTCAGGCGAAGCTGAGCAAGGGCGCCCAGTTCTGCTTGAGGATCGTCCAGAAATCCAGCGCCAGGCCGCGCCGCACGTACTCGTTGGGCAGGTACCCGAAGCCCCCGTCGCCCCACTCGGTGCCCCACGAATTCTGAATGATCAGCGAAGGCACGGTCGTGCCAGCCGGGGTCTCGTGGTTGTCGTCGTACCCGACCGCGAGCACGCAGTGGCCTCCGAGCAGCACGTCGCCTGGCTGCCGGACCGGAACGTCGGCCGCACTGGAGAGCGACGAGTACACGGGGAACCCGAACACCACGGGGAACCCGGCGGCCAGGAAGCGCTTGACGTGCACGAGGATGTCGTCGGGCCCGAGCCCGGGGGCGTCGACACGGACATACTCGAGCGACTTGAAGTTCTGCGCGAACGAGTACAGGAATGCTTCTGGCTCATCGTCGAATCGAGCGATCTCGTAGGGCCAGTAGCGCTCCGGCGGCACGCCGAACATGGCCATTGCCTTGATCGTATCGCGGACGTAGGCGCCCCGATCGCCGCTCCAGCCGAGCAACTTGCGAGTCACCTTGTAGAGGAAGAGCCGCGAGAAGTCGAAGTGCGCGCCCTTCGATTGGTCGCGCAGGAGGTACTCGACCAGCGAGATGACGGCCTGCGCGGTGCAAGAGCCGAGGCTCAGCTGATTTTGGACCTGGTTGCCGCGACGAAGGTCCTGGCTAGCCGGCAGGGGCTCGGCTCCCGAGATCAGGGTCCGCGCGCGGGAGCTCAGATTACCGACCAGCTCGCTGCCCATGCCGTGGGTCAACGTGAAGTCGCGCTCATCGGGGATGTCGGGCAACCAGCCGAGACCGACACCCCCGGCTTCGGCACCGGGCTCGTACGCACGCAGGTTCAGGCGGAGTTGGGCTTGGAGAGTCATGCCCCTGAGTCCGCCCGCGCCGACGAGCAATTCGATTTTTATCTGTGCCCACCCCGTACGCGTTTACACCCAACGGGTGGTGCGAGGCCCTAATTTGGGTGCAAGCCAACGCATGGGGAGGGCCTTTCCCGATCATGAAGAGCGCTCCCTATTCGAACAGTGGC
>CBFGLP010000091.1:0-1936 GCA_965649595.1 uncultured Myxococcales bacterium
ACCTTGGCGTCGCGCTCGCGACCTTCATAGACCGCCGAGTCCAGCGGATCGATGACGCCGTCGATCAGCGTCTCGATCAGCGCCTCGATGGTCGGGCCATCGGCGACCTCGGTCGCGAGCAGCATGAGGATCTCCTCGACCGCCTGCTTGCGCTCGCGCCAGCTCTCGTCGCCGAAGCGACGGATGCAGTCGAGCAGGCCTGGCGGCAGCGGTGCGCTCTTGCGACCGCTGACGTTCGTGCCTCCGCCTGGGGGACGTGCTCGTTCGTCGCTCAAGCTCGTTCTCCTCCGTCCTCGGGCCCGAGGGCCACTCGCGGGCTCACCCGCGCATCGAGACCAGCCATGAGTTTGCGGAACGCGGCGCCGATCAGGTCGCCGGAAGTGAGCGCCTCGGGGCGGACCTGCGCGAACAAGGCCCGGGCGTCGTCGAGGTCGGAGGCGACGGCCTCGAGCGCCTGCTCGAAGCTGTCGGCCTCGCTGATCCGATCGCCGTTGTAGAGCAGGAGATCGGCGACGATCAGGCTCGCGAGCTGCTCGGGCGGCTCCTCGAGCAAGCGCCGATCCCCGCTGTCGCGCAGCTGCTCGAACACCTCGCGCAGGGTGTCGGCCGGCAGCTCCGAGTCGCCGAGGCCGAGGTGCGTACGTAGCCGGGCCGGCAGATGATCGCCGAGGTGGTGGATCTCGACGTAGTCGTCGGCGCCGTAGAGCCGCTGCGGCCGTCGCTTGTAGCTGGTCCGGCGGAACACCGACGCGACCAGGATCACGACCTTGACCCCGGCCGCGCGAGCGGGGTTGGTCAGCTCGAAGCCGGCCGCGCCTGGCAGCGCGACATCGACGACCAGCGCGTCCCAGCGCTCGGCGGCCAACGCTGCGTGCACGCCCTGCGAGTCCCCGACCCGCTCGACCCAAAAGCCATGGGCCGCGAGCACTCGCTGGACCGCCTCGGCGATGATCGGACCGGCGTGGGCAAACAGCACCCGCGGACGGCGGGGCTGGTCGAGCGCCCCCCCACTGGGGCCTCGGCCCTCGACCTTCGGCTGCGGGCCTGAGCTCATCAACGCCCCTTGCCCGTGGTGATCAGGCCCTCGAGGTTGACCACGAAGACCACGTCGTTGCCGATCTTGCACACGCCCGAGAAGAAGTCCTCGCCATCGCCCGACGCGCTCAGCATCGAGGGTGCCGGGCGGACCTCTTCGTGCTCGACCCGCAGCTCGCCGAGCACCTTGTCGACCTTGAGCCCGACGATCCGGCCCTTGACGCTGACGATGATCAGCTTGTTGAGCGGCTTGAGCTCCTCGTCGATCGCCACGCCGAAGCGCTTGCGCAGGTCGATGACCGGGATGACCACGCCGCGCAGGGTGATCACGCCCTCGATTACGTCGGGCGCGTGGGGGACCGGGCGGATCGGATAAGGCGCGGCCTGGATGACCTCCTTGATCCGCATGATGTCGATCCCGTAGAGCCCGCCGCCCACGAAGAAGCCGGCCAGCTTGAGCTGCTCCTGGCGCTTTTGGACCTGCTCGTCATCCCAGGCCGTCGAGGTCGCGCGGGGGCTGGATCCGATGTCGCTGGTGCTCATGGGCAGTGAGGGGCTACTAGCCCGCTTGCAGCGCTCGATCGCGCCGGAACTTGGACAGGAGGAAGTCGCGCTCGGCGAGCACGGTCGAGAGATCGAGGATGATGATCAGCCGCTTGCGATCGCGGCCGAGGCCGAGGATGAAGTCGGCGCGGGTGCTGCCGATGCCGCCGGGGGTGTTCTCCATCTCCTCGGGCGGCAGCGAGATCACCTCGAGCACGCGGTCGACGACGATCCCGTGCGGCTCGTCGGCGTGGCGGACGATCAGCACCCGGGTCTCGCGGTTCGCCGTGATCTTGCCGAGCTTGAGCCGACGGGCGAGGTCGATCACCGGCATCACCGAGCCGCGCATGTTGCCGAT
>CBFGLP010000092.1:0-3721 GCA_965649595.1 uncultured Myxococcales bacterium
CTCGCTGACCGGGCTGACCGAGAACTCGACCTGATGGATGTCGTGCGGTGGGATGCCACAGTGGCTGTTGCTCGGGCACTGCGCGTCATCGGTGCAGACCTTGGTGCAGAAGCGGCCGTCCTTACCCTGCACGCAGCGGCCCTCGATCACGGCGCAGTCGAAGCCACCCTCGCAGGAGGCTCCGAGCTCGGGCGTGCTCGACAGCTTCAACCCCCAGGGCACGCCGATCAGCACCAGGGCGATCGGCAGCAGGGCGCGGAAGGGCCGGCCCTTCGTAGGGCTCGTCACACGGCCTCCCGCCAGAGTCGGCCATGCTCGCGAGAATATGGCGGCACCCATCCACCGGCCTCGCGCTCGAGCAGCTTGGCGACCGCGATGCTGACGTGATCACAGCCGTGCCGCGCGGCGACCTGAACACCGAGCGGCAGCCCGGCCGCGCTCAGGCCCATCGGCACCTGCGTGACCGGGAGCTCCATCACGTTGAAGATCGCGGTGTAGCTCCAATCGAAGGGCCGCAAGAGCGGCGCCCCGTGGCGTGGCGCGGGTCGGGGGTGCGAGGGGTAGAGCAGCACGCCGCGATCGCCCAAGAGCTCGGCGAGGCGGGCCCGCAGCGCGCGGGCTTCGGCGACGATCGCCCGCTTGCGCTCGGGCGAGGGCACGAAGGGCCAGGCATCCTCGAGCGCCGCGAGCACCAGCGCGGGCAGAGTGTGAGCCGAGCGACCCAAGGCCCAGCGCAGCAGCTCGCGGCCGACCGGGATCGCCTCGCCCTCGCCGAGCAGCTGCTTGAAGCTGGTCTCGGCGGCGGCCGACATCCCGGCCGACCACAGATCGTAGCTGCGACCGAACTCAGGCATCGATCGGCGCACGACCTTGGCCCCCTGCGCGGCGAGGAGCTCGGCGGCTCGATCGAGCGCGCCGATCATCTCGTGATCGACTGGTGTCTTGCCGTTGCCCTCGACGACCGTGACCTCGAGCCCGCCGAGCTCGACCGCGTCGGGATCGCCCAAGCTGAGCTCGGCACAGCCCGAGTCGCGCCCGTCGGGGCCCGCGAGCAAGCGCAGCAGCGGCATGAGGTCATCGGCCCGCCGCGCGATCGGTCCGGTCGAGAGGTAGCGCAGCGCGTCGTTCTCCGCGATCGGATGCATCCCGGTGCCGGGCACGAGGCCGCCGGTCGGCTTGTGGCCGAACACTCCGCAGAAGAACGCCGGCATGCGGATCGACCCGCCGATGTCCGCACCGAGGCCCCAAGGCGAGGCGCCGGCCCCGACGATCGCCCCTTCGCCGCCCGAGCTGCCGCCGACGATGCAGCGCGGGTCGTAGGGGTTGTTCGAGCGGCCGTACACGCGGTTGTTGCTCTCCATCCACATGCACAGCTCGGACACGTTGGTCAGGCCGATGCAGATCGCCCCGGCTTGCTTGAGCCGCGCCACGCAGGTCGCGTCCTCATCGGCGAGCTTGCCCTGCCGCGCGATCAGGCCAGAGGTGTTGGGCAGGCCGGCGAACGCGAACGACTCCTTGACCGTGCAAGGCACACCCCACAGCGGAGGCAGGCGGTCGCGCTCGGATGTGGGCGTCGCAGCCACGCGCTGGTCGGCGGCGTCGGCCTCGGCGAGCGCCTGCTCGTAACGCTCGACGACGATCGCGTTGATAACCGGGTTGACGCGCCGCGCGTGCTCGACGTGCTGCTCGACGATCTCGCGGGACGAGAGCTGGCCAGCTCGCACGGCCGCGGCGAGCTCGAAGGCCGACATGCGGAGCGGGTCGAGGGTGGGCATCCCGAGTGGTTGTATCGAATCGCGCCAAGCCGGGCGAGCCTGATAACCTCTCACCATGCGCACGCGGATCGCCCTGCTCCTCGTCCCCCTCGTCTCGCTTGGTTGTCAGCCCAAAAAGCCGGCCAATCCACCCGATGACAGCACGAGCGGCGCGACCCAGTCGGTCGAGGCCGAAGGTGAGCAGCCCGAGGCCGGGGACCCGCCTGCCGCTGCGGAAGTAGAGCCCTTGACCTGCGAGCGCCCGGAGCAGTTCGGGCCGGTGATCGTCACCGCCGATCAGTACGCGCATCGCTACGCCGCGACCGCGACGCGCTTCTCCGAGGTGAGCTCGACCCGCGAGCAACCAGCCGAGGTCTGCGGGATCGGGGCGGGCGTCGAGCTGCTCATGACCTTGAAGTGCGACGACGGCTCGTCGCCCTTCGCCGACTTCATGACCGCTCACTCGTCGCGCGTGGGCAACGTGGGGTCAGCTGGGCGCTGCGGGAGCATCGTCGATCTCTATCAGGCGCCCTGCCCGGAGAAGACCTACGAGGTCTATATCGACAGCTACATCTGTGCGGATCTGGCTGCGTTCAACTAGCCGGCAACGACTCTCGCCAGCTAGCAAGAGTCCCTGCACGCGCGAGTGATCGCCATGCTTTACGTGAACTCGCGACTTCATGCTCGCGTGGGCTCGTCTGAAGGGCATGGCGAAAGAGCAAGCTCGTTCGGAGACCTCGGTCGCGCTCGCGATGATCGAGCTCGATCGGCTGGAGCGCGAGCGTCTGACGCTCGAAACAATGCGGCGAGAGGCTCGCGCGACCGCCACCGTGCAAGCCGAGCAGCTGCGCGAGCTGGAGTCGTTGCTCGAGGCCGAGCGGCCTCGCGCGATCGCCCGCCGCTGCCGGGCCGAGCGTGAGCAGGCCGGCCGTGATCGCGCCGACGCCGAGCAACGAGCGGTCGCTCGCCGCAGCGAGCACGAGGCGCGAATGGCCGAGCTCGAGCGGGCGAACGCGGAGCGCCGCGCTCGGCTCCAGGCGCTCGAGCTGGCCAACGCCGAGGCGCCGCCCCGACGCCCGAGCTCGAGCGTGCTCGAGTGGCTGACCCCGGTCGCCTGCCTCGCGCTGACCGCCTTGTTCGGCTACGCGATCGTGCGAGACCAGCCGGCGACCGCGGTGCCCGGTGAGTCGACCCACGTGATGCTCGACGCAAAGGCACCGGTCCCAGTCGAGCCCACGGTCGCGCCCGAGCTGCCGGCGAGCGAGGTCGTGATCGATGCGCCGGTGGTCGAGCCGACCGAGGTCGCGGTGAACGAGCCGGTCGAGAGCGCCGAGCCGGTCGCGAGCACCAAGCCCGCGAGCAAGCCGCGGACCCCGAGCAAGCCCCGCACGAGCAAGCCCAAGGAGAAGACCGAGAGCAAGCCGGTGACCAAGCCTCGCAAGGATCCGCTGGTGCTCAGCGGTGGCGATGATCCGCTCGGTTAGTGATCGATCACCGCCGCTGGTGGCACGAGAGAGTGACACCTACGAGCAAGCACTAATCATGAGCATTCAAAAACTGATCAGCTTCGCTGCGCTCACCGCGGGCCTCCTCTTCGCCGGCAGCCAAGACGCCCAAGCCGAGACGACGGGGCCCGACCCCTACTCGTACGTCTACTTCATCACACCGGAGCCGAACGCGACCTTCCCCGAGGCCCCCGCGGCCGTGGACGCCTCGATCGGCGTGTACCAGGGCACCGACGACAGCATCGCCAACGTCGAGCTCTTCGTCGACGGCGTCTCGCTGGGCAGCGTGGAGTGTGCAGCTGGCTGCGTGTTCGATGACATCCAGCTCGAGCAGGGTGTCCACGAGCTCGTGGTCGTGGCCGACACGGGGTCTCAAGACCAGCGGACGGTCTACGTCGCCGAGGAGCCGCCGAGCGAAACCGGTGAAGACACTGGTGAGGACACCGGCGAGGCCGAAGGCGG
>CBFGLP010000093.1:0-1584 GCA_965649595.1 uncultured Myxococcales bacterium
GAGCACCACCGCCAAGAACGCAGCGAGCAGAGCGCGGGGAACGGCTTCGGCAGCCCGTCCGGGCTGAAGGGCGCGAAGCCGAGGCTCGAGAGATACGGGCACCACGATGGGACTATCCGGCGGCCACTGTATCGTTTGCCATATTCACGTCAATGGGAATTGTTTCCCCACTCACCGCTCCAGGCTGTCCAGAATCTACTCTCATCATCCTGGTAGCCGATGGTCGCACCCTGCTGCACGAAGGTCGACACGAAGCGCGGAGACTTCGCGGCCCCAGGTGCTGAGCCCGCAAACAGCTGGTGGGGATGAGCCGGACCTGCGGGCGAGGCTACATGATCGCCCGCAGGGACCGGGACCAATGGGGTGGAGGCGAGCCTAGGCTAGCTCGCGTGAGCGCTCGGCGACGACCAGCTCGAGCTCGAAGTCGACCGTCACGGGGACACTCCCGACCGCCTCGACGATCGCTCGCTCGAGTCCCTCGAGGTACGCCTGCGCATGCTCGGTAGTCAGCGTGCGCAGGTAGGCCGAGCCGAACGAGGTCGACGCGACGAAACCAACTAGCCGAGCGGCGTCGAGCTCGATCGGGTGCGGTACCAATTCCTTCGTGACCGCGACGAACCCAGGCGTCGCGGCCAAGCTCGCGCGCGTGTAGTCGTGGAGATCGAGCCGAGGGTCGCGATGCGGCGCCCACCGGGTCTGTAGCTCGCGCGCGAAGATCGGCAGCAGCTCGCTCGGCGGCCGCGGAAAGGGGTAGCGCCAGGCCGCGAGCAACCCCCCGGGCCGCAGCCACTGCACCGCGCGTGCAGCCACCCGCGGACCATCCATCCAGTAGAAGGCGTTCGCACAGGTGATCAGATCGATGCTGGCTGGCGCGAGCTCGGCCGCCTCAGCGGTGCAGACCTCGAGCCGCGCTCGCGGGTGCGTCTCTTGGAGCACCGCAGCCATCGCGACGTCGGGCTCGACGGCCACGACCTCGTCGAAGCGCTCGAGCAGCGCGCCCGTGACCAGCCCCGTGCCCGCGCCGAGATCGAGCGCCCGGACCGAGCGATCGAGCCGAGCCAACAACCGCTGGTAGAGCGTCGCCGGATAGCTCGGACGAAAGTCGCGATACGCCGCGTGGGCCAGCCCGAACTTCGTGGTGAGCGTCATGCGTGGGTCAGCTTACCCGCTCGTGGTCCGACGAGAAAATTCGCCAATCGACGAAAAACCCTGCAAGCCAGGTCGGCGACGGTCCGACAAGCGGGCATGACCGACATCCAGACCCTCCGTCACCTCGTCCTCGCTCGACTCGGCTCGCCCACCCCGCTGCTCCCGGGCGAGCGCTACGCCACCGACTCTCCCACCCTCGAGCGGACCTACGACCGCTACTGCGACTTCCTCGACGAGTGCTACGGCGACGAGCCCGGGATGAGCCAGGCCGCCGTCGACCGGTTCGTCACCGAGCTCGAGGCTGTTCGCGCGCGCGATGTAGCAGCCTTCTACTATGGCCGAGACCTGCTGCTCGGGGAGCTCCCGGTGTTCGTCGAGCTGCCCGCGTCGGATCCCGAGCCCTCGTTCGTGCCCACCCCCGACGAGTCGGCCAAG
>CBFGLP010000094.1:0-8276 GCA_965649595.1 uncultured Myxococcales bacterium
TGCCAGGTCGCCGCGCGGGTGCCAGGATAACCCGCGAGCACCACCGCATCGAGGCCGCCGATGTCCATGCCCAGCTCGAGCGCGTTGGTGGACGCGACGATCTTGGCCTCACCCCGCCGCAGGGCCGCCTCGACCTCGCGCCGATGCTCGGGCAGGTAGCCGCCGCGATAGCCCCGGATCGACCGTGACGCTCGATCTGCCGCGCCCGTGTCGATCGGCCCACGAAGATCGGGCTCGCGCTCGTGCGGGCGCGCGCGTGCGTGGGCGACCGGCTCGCGCCGGCTTCGAGCCCAAGGACCTACTGCCGAGCCGGGTACCGACTCGGTAGCTCGTGCGGCGCCCGAGTCGGTCGCTCGGGTGAGCCGATGCTCGTAGACGCCCGACTCGTCCTCGCGCAGGTATCGAGTGAGCAGCTCGACGGCCTTGCGCGTGCGACAGAACGCCAAGGTGGTGACGTCTGCCTCGCGCAGCACGCCGACCACCGCGCGGGTGACCTTGAGGTAATCGCGGCGCACGCCCACCAGCGGATCGACCACGCCGGGGTTGAGCACCACGAAGGTGCGCGAGCCGATCGGCGCGGTGCTCTGGTCGATCACTGCGAAGTCGCTGCGCGCACACAAGTGCTGAGCGAGCTCCTGCGGGTTGGCGATCGTCGCCGAGCATGCGATCACCTGCGGACGCGAGCCGTGAAACGCACACACTCGCCAGAGCCGACGCAGCACGTTGGCGACGTGGCTGCCGAACACGCCGCGGTAGCTGTGCAGCTCGTCGATCACCACGTAGCGCAGACCGGCGAGGAAGCTGCCCCAGCGATCGTGATGCGGCAGCACGGCTCGATGCAGCATGTCCGGGTTGCTGGCGATCACGTGAGCGCGCACACGGGCTGCGCGACGCTGATCGGGCGGCGTGTCGCCGTCGTAAACCCCCGCACCGAGCAAGCCGTGCATCGGCGTCGCGGCGCCTGTCAGCTGTCGCAGCGCTTCGATCTGGTCACGTGCGAGCGCCTTGGTGGGGAACAAGAAGAGCGCTCGCGCGGATGGGTCGTCGAGCACCGCTTGCAGCACGGGCGCCTGGTAGCAGAGCGATTTGCCCGACGCGGTGGCGGTCGCGAGCACCACGTCGCGCCCGTCGGCGAGCAGCTCGAGCGCGCGCGACTGGTGGGCCCACGGCTGCTCGACCCCACGGCGAGCGAAGCACTCGCGTACGCGAGCGTCGATCCACGTCGGCCAGGCTCCACGTCCACCTGCTCGTGCGGGTGTCTCGCGGACGCTGACGATCTCGACCTCGTCGAGCGCCGCGATTCGATCGACGAGCGCGCGCGGATCGAGACGCTTCTCGCTCGCTCGAGCGGTCGAGTCGACCGCCTGAAAGGAGCCGGCCGAGTCGGCGCCGATCGGGGCGCTCGGACTCGGCCGAGGGGTCCATTCAGAGGAGAGAGCAGGCTTCCCCGCGCCGGCAGAAACGCTTTGTGAAGGAGGATCCGGCGTTTCTGGAAGGAGGGTCCGGGCGCGGGGAAAGCCTGAGGAGTGCTCTAGCATCGAACGGTTTTTCTCGCTCGCACTGAACGCGTGAGTCCACGTATCACCCGTTCAGTCTCACCGTCAAGCCGCCGCGAACACGCGTGCGGCCGCTTTCGCTAACCGCGCGATTGGCCGCGTCGCCAGCGCTTCATGCGCGCACGCGGGATTGCGTTGAACGCGCGATGTGCCTGCGGGAAATTCAGCCGTCGGGCCGGCGGTCTGCAAGTCATTGTGATCGCCTCGCTTTTCGGTGGTGAGCGGCGAGTTGTCCACGCTCGATCCACCGACGATCGACAGCTCGTCGACAGCTCTTCGTGTCGCAACGACTCACATCGATGCGAGCGAGCGAGCTTCGCTGCTCCCCAACCTCGAGGCGAGATCTCGCGACCCATCATGGGCTCGTCGAGCATCGTCGATCACGCGCTGGAGATCGTGATCGCGGCCAGATCAGCATGATCACGGCCGCGATCTCGTAGATCGCTACCTCGCTCGATTGTTCGAGAGATCTCCCGTGCTTGGCACGCAGCGTGCTTATGCGAGTTCCTTGCTCGCGCTCGCCGACCGTGCTGCCTTCATCTCGTGAGCATCGATCCCGCGTTCGCGCGCCTCGTCGCGTTCATGGAAGAGCAGATTCCCTTCAATCGCTTGCTCGGCTTGCGGGTCCAAGCGCTCACGCCGGGCGACTGTCTGGTGCGGCTCCCGTGGCGAGACGAGCTGATCGGCGACGCGACTCGACCTGCGGTGCACGGTGGCGTCATCTCGGCGCTCGCCGACACGGCGGGCGGCCTCGCCTGTTTTTCGTGTCTGACCTCGCGCGAAGATCGGGTCTCGACCGTCGACCTGCGCGTCGACTACCTGCGGCCGGGCCCCTCGCAGGACCTTCTGTGCCACGCTCGGACGATCCGGATGGGCAACCGAGTGGCCGTCGCTCGGATGGAGGTGTTCGCAGGATCGCTGCCACCGCCGGACATCGACCCCGCGAGCCTGGCGATCGCCACTGCCCAAGCCGTCTACAACGTAGTTCGTCGAGGCGAGTAGGTCGCAACACGGGCTGCTCGCGCGAGTCCGAGCCTCGTCGATCTCCCAAAAACTGGGGGCTTTCGGGATCCGCTCGTAGACTGAGGGCGTGGGTGATCTCCGCACGCTGCCTCGGATAGCGGTGCACTACCGCGTCACCGTGCGCTGCGGCGCACGAGAGGGGCGTGGCACGACCGAGAACCTCAGCGAGCGCGGGGCGATGCTCTCGGTCGACATGGATCCGCCCTTGGGCTCGACGGACGTGGTCGACGTGACGATCACGCTGCCTGACGGCACGGACGTGCGCGCGCGTGGGCGTGTGCGTTGGGCCTCGTCGGTGCTGCCGGGGGTCGTCGGCGTCGAGTTCGACGAGCCGGTCGACGAGGAGCTGGCGAGCCACGTGCAGGAGTCCCTGGCGGAGCGCTTCGACAGCGCGCTGAAGGCCTCGACCGACCCGAGCCGCCCGAGCGCCCGCTGAGGGCACTCAACGAGCGGGCCAGACGGGCTCGCGCGCCCAGTCTTCCGGCCACGGCTCGCCTTGGTTGCCCGGGATGTCGAGCCCCTCACGGTCGCGCACGAAGTTGTCCTGATCGTGAAACGCCCGCTCGCGGTTGCGCTTGCCCGCGCGCGAGCGCAGCGGCTGGCGCTGGCCTCCGACGACCACCTGCACGACCTCGTGCGGAGCCGGGCGCAGATCGACCAGCGCCCCCTTGCGGGCCGCGTTGAGCAGCTGCTCTTCGTTACCGATCGGATCCGCGACCGTCTTGGCCTTGAACGTCCAGACCAGCAGCGAGGTCGGGTCGCGCTTGGCGAACCCGGGGTTGTCGGAGAGCAGGTCGGGCATCCCGTAGAAGGTCTTGCCGATGTCGTCTTGGTTGACCGGCCCGGCCATCATGCACACGCCCGCGAGCAGATCGCAGTCGGGCGGCAGGTCGACGACGCCCATCAGCTCCGCGTAGAGGCTGGCCCGGCATGCGGCCGCACCCACGGCCCGGATCGCTAGCTCCCAGTCGAGCCCTGCATCGCGGATCTCGGGCTTGGCGAGCCCGGCCAGATAGATGCGCTGGCCGGCCAGCGCAAACGCCTTGCGTCCGCGCTCGGCGTTGCGCGAGAGCGACTTGCCGAGCGGAAGATCTACCCACTTGGGCAGCTCGGCCACGACCCGATCGGTGATCGCGTCGAGCTTGCGGCGGATCGCTCGCAGCCGCTCCTTGCCGCCCGGAGTGAGCACGTCGATGCGATCGAGCAAGAGCAGCCGCTTGGCCTGCTCGCGGTCGATGCCGGTCCAGCGCGAGAACGCGTTGTAGGCCGCGCGCCCGGCCTGGACGGTGAACTCCTCGCTCACGTCCATGTCCTGGCGGCGCTGGTACTGCGGCGGCGCCTTGTCCTCGGCGTTGACGCCCGGCTGGATTCGCTCGCTGCGAAACGCCAACACGTTGGCGCCGAGCTTGCGCCACAGCGGCTCGGGCAGCTCGACCCGCTCGTCCGGCAGCGCGGCGCCGACCTGACAGACCAGCGCGACCGACCAGCCCGCGCGGCGATCCTCGGAGTCGAGCCCGCACAGCCGCTCGAGCTCGGCGATCGCGTTCGCGTTGCGGGCTCGGTGTATCGGACAGAAGGGCGCTTGCAGGATCTGTGCGCGCCGTTGCCCCCGCGAGGCGATCAGGACCGCGCGCTCGAGCGTGTCGGCGAGCAGGCCGAGGTGGAGCTGCTGCAGGTACGCGATCGTCGGGATGTCGACCGCCTGCTGCGTACGCTTGCGAGCGGCCCGCAGCGGCACCGTGATCAGGCTGCGGATCGGCTTGTGGCCGACGAAGGTCAGCAGCAGCGTGAAGGGCGTTCGATAGGGCCGCGAGAGCACCACGTGCGTGTAGCTGGCCCGCTCGAGCGCGCCCTCTTGCCCGGCCATGCCGCGCAGCAGCTCGGTGATCCGCTTCGAGTCCTCGGGCCCGAAGCTGACCTGCCGATGCCCGCGGTAGTTGGTCGACTGGCGAGAGACCAGCACGCCGAGCGAGCTCTCCTCGAACAGCTCTTGCTCGGTCGGTGCGGCGATCGGGCCAAACCCGCTCGGCGGCGCGAGGGCGAGCAGCGCGAGCGCCTGCTGAGCCTCCTCGCGAGTCATCGCGATGCGGGTGCGGTAGCCGATCGGGGAGCCCGAGTCGACGCCGCTCGGCAGCGAGTATCGGGTTCGTCGCTCACCCGGCGCCGCGAAGCGAGCATCTCGACGCACGCGCTGCTCGGGCGGCGGCGGAGCGACGGTCACCACGTCGAGCGGCTTGGGGGTCGTGTCGGCGGTGCGGCCGGAAGCGGGGGGCATGAGCCGCAAGGTATCCGAAGAGGCGGCCTCCCTTCATCAGCCGCATCAGTTCCGCGGGGCTGATGAATCCACCCCCTCGGGCTTCTTGCTCTTGGCCTTCGGTCGGCCTGCTTTCTTTGCCTTGGTCTTGGGCTTGGGCAGCCAAGTCCTCCAGCGCCCGCTCGAGATCAGCAGCTTCGGATCCTTGCCCGCGTCGACCCACGCGAAGTACACGTCGAAAGCCCGCTGCCGCCGGGAGTCTTCGTTATGATCGAAGTAATAGCGGCGAAAGAACGAGTACTGGTGACGGGCTTCCTCGGGGTCGAGCTCGGGCAGCTTCGGGAGGTAGTGGCGATCGAGATAGACCTCGAAGTCCTCGAAGCGAGCGTCCGGGGCGGCGGCTCGGATCTCCCGCATCAGCTCGCGGTCGTAACGCAGGATCCAGAACTCGCGCCCGCGGGTCTTGCCGAACCGGATCTTCCCGTGCTTCTCGAAGAACTTCGGGTAGGAGCCGCCGCGCGTGAAGTGGACCCCGCGCTTGCGCAGATAGCTCGTGCGGGCGCGCTTCTCGTGGCCCGGTCGGCCGCGCACGCGAGGTACCTTGGAGTGGGCGACGGTCGCATCGGTCAAGCCGTAGCGATCGATCACCGTCATGCGCGAGTAGTAGCCGACCATCCCGATGGTCCCGGTCGCGATGATCGGCTCGATGCCCTGCCGCTGCATCGCGCCCAGCTCTTGGCCGATGCCGTAGTTGCCGTGCTCGATGACGATCGGTGACCAGCCCGCGATCGGGTAGTGGGTGCTCTCGTCGGCGAGGTGCCAGCGAGGCGCGCGGGGCTTGATCATCCGTACGCCCATCGCCGTGCACGCGAGCAGCCCGGCGGCGATCAGCGCGAGCGGTCGGAGCTGCTGGCGGCGTGGCGGCGGCTCGGTCAGGGCGTTCGACGCTCGCCGAGACCGGAGCGGGCCGAGCCGGCCGAGCTCGTGCACGCACAGCTCGAGGCTCATGAGCAGCAGCGGAAGCACGGACACGTAGAAGCGCCCGGCCATGAAGTCGCCGCCGATCCGGATGACGTACCACTCGTAGAGCAGGATCGCAGGCAGCGCGAAGGCCAAAAAGCGCCGCGTCGGTCCTGGATCGCCGGTCCGGTGGCCCACGGCCTGCTCACGACGGCGGCCGAGCAGCAGCAAGGGCAGCGCCAGCACGCCCATGCCGATCGCAATCCACAGGTGGCTGCCGAAGTGGAACTCGGTCGCGTACACCCATCCTTGCGCGTAATAAGTGAGCCCCGCCGACTTGGCGTAGTAGGTGTTGGGCATCAGCTCGCCGTAGTAGTGCAGCTTCCAGGCTGCATGCGCGAGCCACAACGAGAAGGGCGCCGCGTAGGCGAGCATCGGCGCGAGCCCGGCCCGCCACACCGCTCGCAGGCTCCGCTCGCTTCGCAGCGCTCGCACGCTCGGCCCGATCCACAGCCCGAACACCACCGCCGAGCCGACCGCATAGAAGATCGCGTGATCGGGCCGGGTCAGCGTGGCGAGGATCCAGCACAGCCCGGCGGCGAGCATGCTGCGGGGCCGAGGCTCGACCCCCTCGGCTCCTGTGGAGCTGACTGAGCCAAGCAGCGAGAGCACGCCGAGGTTGACCAGCAAGCTGGCGAAGCCGGTCTCGAGCCCGCTGGTGCCGTAGTCGACGAAGGTGTTCTGGACCGCGAGCAAGCCGACGGCGAGCGGGAAGCGAAACGCTCGCGGATGCCAGGCCGGCGCGATCGTCCGACAGATGCGCCAGACGACCAGCAGGTTGATCACGTAGACCACGATGCACAGGCCGACGGCGATCAGCGGCGGCTCGAGCGGCGTGGTCGCAGCGAACAGCGAGATCAGCATCACCCACAAGAAGTTGGTGTAGCCCTCGACCCGCTCGCCCTCGTTGAACACCAGGCCCTTGCCGGCGACGAAGTTGTCGACGTAGCGCAGCGAGATGAACGCGTCGTCGAAGCAGGCCGCGCGAGCGATGACCAGCTTCAAGCCGAAGCCGATCAGCACGAGCACGAGCGCGAGCTCGAGCCAGCGCTCGCTCGGCCAGGGCAGCTCGCGTGCGCGCGAGCGTCGGACGATGACTCGATTCCACGCGAGCCCGCCGACGACCGCCGCGCCGAACAGCACCAGCATGGTTGGCCAAACGGTGCCGAGCTGCTCGCGATAGGCCGCCAGGATCTCGTGCACGGCCTCTTGATGCTCGGAACGCTCGTCCATGAATCCGCGTAGCTCCGTGCCACGGAGCCCCTGGTTCGATCACTGGTCGGAGGGATCGGGCTCTTCGTCCAGCCGGCCGACCCGCCTGCCCGGGGTAGTCCGGGCGCTGCTCGGCGTCCAAGCATCCCAGCGGCCCTGCTCGACCAGCTCGATCGGCTGGTTGCCCCGCTCGACCCACGCGAGGTAGGTCTCGAACGCCAGCTCGCGGTGGGTGTCGTCATTGTGGTCGAAGTAATAGCGGCGAAAGAACTCGTACTCGCGCCGGACCTTGTCGGGGTCGAGCTGGGGCATCCGGGCGATGTAGCGATCGAGGTAGGCCTCGAAGTCGTGGAAGCGTGCGTCCGGAGCCGCGGCCGCGATCGCTCGCATCATCTCGCGGTCGTAGCGGTAGATCCACCACGCTCGCCCGCCGGTCCGGCCGAAGCGGATCGTGCCGAAGCGCTTGAACCAGCTCGGGTAGGGGCCGCCGCGGACGAAGTGGACCCCACGCGACTCGAGGTAGTCGGTCGTTGCCCACTTCTCGTGACCCGGGCGGCCGCGCTTGCGGATCTCCTGGTGGGCGACCGTCGCGTCGACCAGGCCGAGCCGATCGACCAGCGGGAGCTTGGAGTAGTAGCCGATCAGCCCGATCGCCCCGCTCGCGATCACCGGCTCGATCCCTTGCTCGTGCATGTTCCCGAGCGCGACACCGATCGCGTAGTTGCTGTGCGCGATCGTGATCGGTGACCACGAGGCGATCGGGTAGTAGGTGCTCTCGTCGCTCAGGTACCAGCGGGCGTCGCGGGCGGGGATCAGCCGCACGCCCATCGCCGTCGCCATGACCAGCCCCGCGACCAGCAGGGTGAGCGGTCGAAGCATCCGCGACGAGCCGCGGCGCTGGATCTCGCGCACGAGCAGCTCGGCGCTCAGCAGCATCAGGGGGATCAGCGACACGTAGAAGCGGCCGGCCATGAAGTCGCCGCCGACCCGGATCACGTACCACTCGTAGAGCAGGATCGCCGGCAGGGCGAAGGCCAAGAAGCGCCGACCCGGCCCCGCTGCGGGGCGAAAGATCGCCAGTAAGGGCACGATCAGCACGAGCACGATCCACAGGTGGCTGCCGAGGTGGAACTCGGCCGCGTACACCCAGCCTTGCTCGTAGTAGGTCAGGTAGGCCGACTTGGCGTAGTAGGTGTTGGGCAGCAGCTCGC
>CBFGLP010000095.1:0-16115 GCA_965649595.1 uncultured Myxococcales bacterium
CGCCACCGCGACGGTCGCGAGTTTCTGCTAGCGATCCTTCGTGGGCATCGGGTGATGAACCTGTTCGCGCAGCCGAGCACCCGTACCGCGCAGTCGTTCATCGCCGCGGCCGACAAGCTCGGGGCGATCAGCCAGCTGGTCTCGGATCTTCGCACCTCGTCGTTCGCCAAGGGCGAGTCGGTCGCCGACAGCGTGCGGACCTTGTCGAGCTTCTTCGACGCGATCGTGGTCCGGCACCCCGACGACGAGTTCGCGGTCCAGGCCGCTTGGGCGCTGCATCGCTCGAACCGGCCGATCCCGATCATCTCGGCCGGCAGCGGCAAGTCGCAGCACGCGACCCAGTCGCTGCTCGACCTCTACACGCTGCGCTACAGCTTCGATGGCCGTGGGGGCGTCGACGGCAAGCGGCTCGTGATCGTCGGCGACGTCGCCCGCAACCGAGCCGCGCGCTCGCTCGCGCTGGTGCTGACCAAGTTCCGGCCCGGCGCGATCGACTTCGTCTCGCCGCGCGACTTCCAGCCCGACGACGAGCTGCTCGACTACCTGCGTCGGCACGAGATCGAGGTCCAGGTTACCGATGGGCTCGAGCCGCTGCTCCGCTCGCAGGGCCGCGAGATCGACGCGATCTACATGACCCGCCTGCAGAAGGAGTGGGAGGCGGGTGGTGTGCCCAAGGCTGGCGAGACCGACCTAGGGGCCGACGACGCCTACGTGCTGCGGGCCGACTATCGCCCGCTCGTGCGGCCCGACTGCGTGATCATGCATCCGCTGCCGCGCATCAACGAGCTCCCCGAGGCTTGGGACGACCACCCTGGCTTCGTGGTCTGGCGTCAGGTTCGCAACGGGATGTGGATGCGAGCTGCCCTGTTCGCCACCATCCACGGGGCAGCGGACGAGATCCGGGCCCGCGCGCAGCGGCTCGGGCTCCTCGCTGGCTGAGCTGCTCCTCGAAGGGACCGAAACGGTCCGCGTGTTACCTTGCTCGGGTGAGCGCGCGGGCCTTGGTCTTGATCCCCTTCATGGTTCTCGGCTGTCGCATGCCCAATCCGGCCTTCGAGGACGGGGAGCTCGCGGACGAGGCCAGCGAGGCGCGGACCGATACGGGCAACCCCGACGAAGGCGAGGCAGACAAGGGCGAGTCCGGCGAGAGCGGCAGCGAGGTGACCACGAACGAGGTCGACACGAACGAGGTCGACACGAGCGAAGCGGACACGGACGACGCCGAATCGACGACCCAGAGCCTGCCCGATACGGGTGAGGCGACCGACACGAGCGAGGGTCCGCTCGACACCAGCGACGTCGACACCGACCTGCCAATGACCTGCATGATCGAGCAGAACGTCACGGAGTGCGAGGTCTGCCAGCTCGCCAACTGCTGCAACGCCCAGAACGCTGGGTGCTTCAACGGCGAAGACAATGGCTGCTTGTGCATGTTCGAGTGCCTGGGCAGCGATCTGCTCAAAGTGCCCGTATGCACCCTCGAATGCGGGCTCGACCCGCTGAGCGACCTGACCAACATCACCGGCGCGCTCGAGTGCGTGATTGATCTTTGCGGAGAGCAATGCATGTGATGAGCTCCACACAGCTACGAGGCAATCGGACGTATGCGCGCATTCCCTCGCTCCTGCTCGCGACGATCCTAGCGATCTGCAGCTATTCGGTCTGGGATCCTCCAGCGGGCCAATTCTCATGGTTCTTGGAGGTCGGCCCCGGCCTTGCCGGGCTGGTCGTGCTGCTCGCGACCTACCGTCGCTTTCCGATGTCATACTTCGTCTATGCATGCGTGTTCTTGCACATCCTCGTCATCAACTATGGCGGCATCTACACCTACGCCGAGACGCCGCTCGGGAATTGGGCCCGCGACACGTTCGAGCTCGGCCGCAACCACTACGATCGCGTCGGTCACCTCGCGCTGGGTGTGTTTCCCGCCTTCATCGTGCGCGAGCTGCTGCTGCGCACGACGCCACTACAGCGCGGAGGCTGGCTCTACTTCCTGACGATCAGCGTCGTGCTGGCGATCGCGGCGTTCTGGGAGCTGATCGAGTGGTGGGCGGTGCTCATGCTGCCAGGCGAGGTCGGCAACGACTTCCTCGGCAGCCAGGGCGATATCTGGGACGCGCAATGGGACATGTTTCTCGCGCTGGTCGGGGCCATGGTCGTGTTGCCGGTGTTCGGTCGGCTCCACGATCGCTCGATGGAGCACGCGCGCGAGTGCTGCTCCAAGTGACTCGATTGCCGACGCATTCGGGCCGCGTGCGGCATCGGCAACTCGCGTTCGAGCCCGATCATGCTGGCTCCAGCCTCGGCATGATAGGCTCGCGGCCATGCGCTCGACTCGCCTCGCGCTCCCGGCTTTGCTCGTCGCGTCGTTGTTCGGCTGTCGGATGACCAACCCCGCGTTCGACGATGGCAGCGTGGACGAGCTTGGCCACAGCGAGGACACCGAGCTCGACAGCAAGGCTGACGCGACCGAGGACGAGAGCGGGAGCTCGGTCGGGGAGGAGGCCTCGAACGAGGGCGAGTCGAGCTCGAGCGACGGCAATGAGGAGGAGTCGAGCTCGAGTGACGGGAACGAGGAGGAGTCGAGCTCGAGCGACGGGAACGAGGGCGAGTCGAGCTCGGGCGACAGTGAGTCGAGCTCGGGCGACAGCGAGTCGAGCTCGGGCGAGAGCGATACCTTCGACACGCTCGACGGCCCAATCGGCCTGTGTTCCCTCATCGAGCCGGCGGCCACCTGCTTCCAGTGCATGCAGAACCAGTGCTGCGAGGAGGGCAACGTTGGATGCTTCGACGGGCTCGACCCGACGTGCGCGTGCTTGCTCGACTGCTTGCTGGATGGCAACAATGACGAGGCATTCTGTCACAACAAGTGCGACCCCGACCTCGCTACCATCGACAAGGTCGACGGGCTCCTCGAATGCGGCGTGAACTCCTGCATGCTGTGTGGGTAGCCGGTCGCTACATCCGCCCGCGCAGCATGCCGTTCCAGTACATCCTCGGTAGGCCATAGGCCTTGAGCATGTACATGCTGGTCCGCTCCTGCGATTGGTCGAAGGGGAAGGTCTCGGTCGGGTTCCCGTCGTAGTCGAACTCGGCCATGACGCAGGTCCCGTAGCTGGTGATCAGCGGACACGAGGCGTAGCCGTCGTAGCGGCCCTCGAGCGGCCGACCCGATCGCGCGGCCAGCAGGTTCTCGACCAGGATCGGGACCTGCTTGCGGATCGCCGCGCCGGTCCGCGAGGTCGGCAGGCTCGAGCAGTCACCGAGCGACCAAACGTTCGGATAGCGCAGGTGCTGCATCGTGTATTTGTCGACCTCGACCCACCCGCCAGGCCCGGCCAGCCGAGACTGCTTGATGAAGTTCGGGGCGCTCTGCGGCGGGGTCACGTGGATCATGTCGTAGTCCATCGTGACCCGCTCGCCGGTGTCGAGCTGCTCGAACACCGCTTGCTTCTCGGCCGCCCGGATCGCGACCAAGTTGTGCCGAAAGCGGGTCTGAATGTGCCGCTCCGCGATGATCCGCTCGAGCGTCTCGCGGTACTTGGCCACGCCGAAGATCCGTGGGCCCGAGCAGGCATAGATCACCTCGCTGCGCTCGCGCACCCCCTGGCGGCGAAATGCGTGCTCGGCCAGGTACATGATCTTCTGCGGCGCGCCAGCACATTTGACCGGGCTGTTGGGGAAGGTGAAGATCGCCTTGCCGCCCTTGAAGGTACGGATCGCCTCCCAGGTGCTGTCGACGGTGTCGTAGGTGTAATTGCTGCACACACCGTTCTTACCGATCGCCTCGCGCAACCCCGGGATCTGATCCCAGTCGAGCTGGATCCCAGCCGCGACGATCAGCGTCTGATAGCCGATCGTCTCTCCACCTGCGGTCGTGAGCGTGCTCGACTCGGGATCGAAGCTAGCCACGGCGTCGCGGATCCAGGTCGCGCCGCGCGGAATGTAGTCTCGCTGCTCGCGGACGGTCTCCTCCTTGCGGAACACGCCCGCGCCGACCAGCGTCCACAGCGGCTGATAGTAGTGCTTGTCGGAGGGATCGATGATGGCCACGTCCGGCGGGTTCGGCAGGTTGCGGAGTCGGGCGGCCACGCTGATGCCAGCGGTGCCAGCTCCGACGATCACGATGTCGTGGTTTGCGGTCATTGCTCTGTTCTCGCTGGGGGCTGTGAAGCAAAAGACGTGAACGCGGCCAGCTACTCGCCACCTGTGGCGGCGGGCAGGGCCTCGACGCGATCGAGCCTGTCAGCCGCGGGCGGCTGACCAAGCGCGTGGCCAAATCGGCGCGCGACGTCCAAGGCGAAGCCGAGCGCTCGCTGGACGTCGGGGTCACGCAGAGATCGCAGCGCGCCGAGCAGGCCGATGCGCTGCTCGGTCGCGGCGTGCGCGGCTGCCAGCGCCCGGGCGGCGACGTCGAGCGACTGGACGGCTCCGGGCAGCAGCAGGTCGGACTCGAAGAGGCGCTGTACCTGCTCCGAGCTGATCAGGCGCAGCAGACCCTTCACCGTGCGGCCGAGGTCGTGGAGCAGCTTCTCGACGTCGACGCCTCGCTCGGTCTGAGTCTTGGCGAGATCGTCGAGGACATCGCCGGCCATCGCCACGAAGCCGGGCAGCTGCTCGAGCAAGTCCAGGGCTCGCTCGACCTGCGCGAGCGTGTCGGGGCGAGTGATTCGCTCGACCACGCGAACGAGCGCGCGCACCCGGTCGTCGACATCCCCGGTCTGCGCGGCCCACTCGTCGAAGGTGTCGCCGACGATCGCCAGCACGCCCGGGGCTGCTTCGACCACCGAGTCGAGGCGCGCGAGCCGAGCCTCGATGCGGTCTAGCTTGGCCTCGATGCGCTCGAGCAGCGCGCGATCGCTTGGCGGCGCGACGGCGGGGAAGGGCGGGCTGAATGGGGGGCGTTCCATGGCTCCGGTGCGATGTTGGGAACGAGAGCAAGTCTCGTTCCAGCCCTGCTACCCTCGCACTCGCGTCGCCGCCATGCACACGCGGATTTTGCCGTTTCAGCGTGTTTCAGTGGTTTCAACCGAAGCGACTGCGGCCAGCATGCTGTCCGGACGACCGACGGCCGCCGCTGCTCGTCCATGAACGTGGCGCGGTCGGGAATGTCGGGGCTTCTCGCCATCGTGTGCCGGAGTTACTCGGTGGCTACCCGGCTGTCCATGCGCTCAGACCCGCAATCAGCAAGGTGGTCGGCAACTCATGGGGGTAGCAATACGGTCTTGACCGAATGCCGATCCAGGGTATCGAGTGCAATGAAAGCGCTCATATCTTTTCGTGCCAGGGCGGCTGCATGTCGGCCTCAATCAATATGGAATGCGAGTGTCGATAATATCAGGGTTTGTCGCTTCGCTTCATGATGCTAAGTTATCGATGCCGTGCTCGTCCCAGATGCTGGGACCTGGCCGCACACGGCGGGCTTGCTCGAACGAGATATGAATACGATGCTCCGTGGAGCGCTCTTGCAGGCATACGATCGACGTGAGGACAGCGAGATGCGTGCGCTGGTTCGCGCTTTGGACTGGTCCCAGACTCCACTCGGGCCGACCGCAGCTTGGCCCCAGAGCCTCAAAACGGCGGCCAGCATCGCGCTCGAGTCATCATTTCCAATGTATATCGCCTGGGGGCCTCGGTTCATTCAGATCTATAATGACGCTTACCGACCGATCTTGGGCTCGACCAAGCACCCTGGCGCGCTCGGGAGCTCGTCTGCAGAGACCTTCGCCGAGAGCTGGCACATCATTGCGCCAATGTTCGAGGAGGTGCGCAGGGGAAGGACCGTCGGGTCGACCGATTGGATGTTGCCGCTCGATCGCCACGGCTACCTCGAAGAGTGCTACTTCATCTTCTCATACAGCCCGATCCGTGATGAATCTGGCGATGTCGGCGGAGTGCTGGTCACGGTCACCGAGAGCACCAATCGGGTGCTGGCCGATCGTCGGCTGCGAGCGCTGCGAGACCTCGCGATGGTCGCGTCCGAGGCGTGCACGATCGAGGGCGTGTGTACGTCGGCGATCGAGGTCCTGCGAGGCAACCGGGCCGATCTCCTCTTCGCGCTGATTTACCTGCTCGACCGGGATGGTACGAAGGCGACCCTCGCGGGCGCTTCGGGGGTCGAGGCGGGCAGCGCTGGTTGTCCCAGCGTGATCGAGCTCGGCAAGCTCGAGGGTGGACGGCCCGAGGGCGCTTGGCCGCTCGTCGTGGTGGCCCGCGAGCGCAGGCCCTTGCTGCTCGATGCCAGGCAGGCGCTAGTGATCGGTCCGCTGCACGGTGCGCCGTGGCCCGAGCCGCCTCGTGCCGTGCTGCTGCTGCCGATCACTCGCTCGGCTCAGGGGCAGCTCCACGGGGTGCTCGTCGTCGGGGTCAGCCCGCGCCTGGCGCTCGACGACGATTACCGCGGGTTCCTCGAGCTCGTCGCCCATCACCTCGGGCGGGCGCTGTCCAACGCGCTCGCGCTGGCCGAGGAGCGCAGCCGGCAAGCGGCGCTCGAGCAGCTCGATCGGGCCAAGACGGCCTTCTTCAGCAACGTGAGCCACGAGTTCCGCACGCCGCTGACCTTGATGCTCGGACCGATCGAGGACGCGCTGGGCTCGAGCGGCGCGAGCCTGAGCGGCGACGAGCTGGCGCGGGTGCATCGCAACTGTCGACGTCTGCTCAAGCTCGTCAACTCGTTGCTCGACTTCTCGCGGGTCGAGGCCGGGCGCAGCGTGATCTGCTTCGAGCCGACCGATCTCGCCCGGCTCAGCGCCGAGCTGGCGAGCGTGTTTCGTTCGGCTATCGAGAAGGCGGGCCTGCACCTGCTGGTCGACTGCGAGCCGCTTCCAGATCCGGTCTATGTCGACCGCCACATGTGGGAGATGGTCGTGCTCAATCTCGTCTCCAACGCGTTCAAGCACACGTTCACGGGCAGCATTCGAGTGACGCTGCGGGCGAGCGTCGATCAGGTCACGCTGACGATCGCGGACACCGGCGTCGGCATCGCGCCGGAGGACCTGGTCCAGCTCTTCCAGCGCTTTCATCGGATCTCGACCAAGCAGGCGCGCACGCACGAGGGCTCCGGCATCGGCTTGGCGCTCGTGCAGGAGATCGTCCGAATGCATGGCGGCGCGACCACCGTCACGAGCGAGCTCGGAGTCGGCACCAGCGTCTCGGTCACGCTCCCACGCGGTCACGCGCACCTGCAGGGGGACCGGATCCGCAGCCACGGCTCGCCCGAGCCGCCCTCGACCTCCAGCCTCGCGTCACTCTACAGCGACGAGGCGATGCAGTGGCTGGGCAATGAGGCGTCGCGGGCGGCTCCAACGGGCGAAGAGCCGGGGCGAGCGACGGGACCGCGGATCTTGCTCGTCGACGATAACGCAGACATGCGCGAGTACTTGGTCCGACTCCTCACTGGCGAGGGGTTCCTGGTCGATTCGGTCGCCGATGGAGCAGCGGCGCTCGTAGCCGCGCGGACGCGCACGCCCGCGCTCGTGCTCGCCGACGTGATGATGCCCGAGCTCGACGGCTTCGAGCTGCTCGCGGTGCTGCAGGCCGAGCCGACGACCCGCGAGATACCGGTGGTGTTCCTGTCGGCTCGTGCCGGCGAGCAGGCCCGCATCGAGGGGCTGCAGGCGGGCGTGGTCGACTATCTGATCAAGCCCTTCTCTGCCCGCGAGCTGATCGCCCGGATTAGGGCGCTCGTCGAGCATGCCCGGGCGCGTGCCCAGGTCCAGGCTCACCGGGAAGAGCTGGTCGAGGCGGCGCGACGCAAGGACGAGTTCTTGGCGATGCTCGCTCACGAGCTGCGAAATCCGCTCGCGGCGGTCCGCAGCGCGCTCGAGCTGATGGCGCACGGCGCTAAAGACCCAGACAGGCTCGTCAGCCTGCAGGAGGTGTGTCTGCGTCAGGTCCACAGCCTCGGTCGGCTCGTCGACGACTTGCTCGACGTGTCCCGGATCACCCGCAACAAAGTCGACTTGCGGATCGAGACGGTCGAGCTCCGGGCGCTCGTTCGCGACGTGCTGGCGAGCGTCCAACCGCTGATCGATGCGCAGGGACACTCGCTGAGGCTCGAGCTTGGCGTGAAGCCTTTGTGGGCGCAGCTCGACCCGACCCGGATCGAGCAGGTGATCGGCAACCTGCTGTCCAACGCGATCAAGTACACCCTGCCGGGCGGTCGAATCGCGGTGTTGCTCGAGCGGGAGCGGCGGGACGAGCAGGACTGGGCCGTGCTGCGCGTCGAGGACAACGGCAAGGGCATCGCCCCTGGCGAGCTGCAGCGGGTGTTCGAGCCCTTCGTCCAGTTCGACGTCGACTTGGATCGCAGTACGGGCGGGCTCGGCATCGGTCTCACGCTGGTCGAGCGCCTGGTCGAGATGCACGGCGGCAGCGTGGTCGCGCGTAGCGAGGGGCTGGGGAGGGGCACGCAGATGATCGTCCGCTTGCCGCTGTGCGAGCGCGCCGATGAGCGTAGGGCTCGGTCGGATGATCCCGAGGCGCTGCGGCGGGGTCCGGTCGTCACCCGGCGAGTCCTGCTGATCGAGGACAACCCCGATATTCGCGGGTTGGTCCATGAGTACCTCGAGTCGCTCGGCCACGAGGTCACCGTGGCGAGCGACGGTGAGCGGGGTGTCGCGGCGTTGCTCGAGCTGCGCCCCGACGTCGCGCTGGTCGACCTAGGTCTGCCGGGCATCGATGGCTACGCGATCGCTCGACGGCTGCGGGCCAATCCGCTCGGACATCGAACCTTCCTCGTGGCGTTGTCCGGCTACGGCGGTGAAGACGTGCGCGCGGACGTGCTCGCGGCGGGCTTCGACCTCCACCTGGTCAAGCCGGTCGGCTTTCAGGAGCTCGACGCGGCGATCGAGACCAGCGGCGTCCGAGGCTAGCAGGCTGCTAGTCGCTGGCCCGAGTCCCGGTCGACACGACCGGCAGGCGTCGCGGCTGCTGCAGCTGTGCTCGCACTAGCTCCTCGACCGCCCCAACCCAAGTCGGGTGGGAGTTCAGCGAGGGCACCAAGCGCAGCTGCTCGCCGCCAGCTGCCTGGAACTGCTCTTGCGCCCGCATGCCGATCTCCTCGATCGTCTCGAGGCAGTCGGCCACGAACGCTGGACAAACCACCGCGAGCCGCTTGCTGCCCTGGCGCGCGAGCGCAGGCACGACCTCGTCGGTGTATGGGCGGATCCATGGGGTCCGACCCAGCCGCGACTGGAACGAGACCGACCAGCGCTCTCCCGCTTCACCGAGCCCGAGCGTCTGCGCGAGCGAGCGAGCGGTCGCGTAGCACTGCGCGCGATAGCAATTGCGGTTGCCGGGCACGAGCGAATCGCAGCAATCGGGCTTGGCCAAGCAGATCGAAGCATCCGCGCTGCGCACGACCTGACGCTCGGGCACGCCGTGAAAGCTGAACAGCACGTGATCGGGCTCGAACCCAGCGAAGGTCTCGCGGGTGACCGTCGCAAACGAATCGATGAACCCTGGCTGATCGTAGAAGGCCGGCACCACGCTCAGGTAGGGCGTGTTCCACAGCCGAGCGGCGACCCGATAGACCTCCTCGACGCTCGAGCCCGTCGAGCTCGACGCGTACTGGGGATAGAGCGGCAGCGCGATGATCCGGTCGCAGCCCTGCGCGCGCAGCTGCTCGAGCGCGTGCTCGATCGAGGGGCTGCCGTAGCGCATGCCGAGCTCGATCGGGTGCTCGGGGATCCGCTCGCGTAGCCGCTCGACCAGCGCGCGACCGTGCTGCAGCAAGGGCGAGCCCTCGGCCGTCCAGATCTTGCGGTAAGCCTCGGCGCTGCGCCGCGGTCGGAAGGGCAGAATGATCAGGTAGAGCAGAAGTGCCCGCCCGATCGGGTTGATGTCGATCACCCGAGGATCGCTCAAAAACTCCCGCAGGTAGCGGCGCACCGGGCCCGGCTCGGGGGCGTCCGGTGTACCGAGGTTGATCAGCAGGATGCCCGTGCGGTGCAGGTCGGCGGCCAAGGCCGGCCCACTGTGTCCCGCGTCTCGAAGGCTGGCAAGCGCGGCCCCGCTGGCGTTATACACACGGCCATGGCGACCCTCGAGGGCAAGACACTCTTCATTACCGGCGCGAGCCGGGGCATCGGTCTGGCGATCGGTCTGCGTGCGGCCCGGGACGGAGCCAACGTCGTGATCGCGGCCAAGACCGCGGAGCCGCACCCCAAGCTGCCGGGCACGGTCTACAGCGCCGCCGAGGAGATCGAGCAAGCTGGCGGCAAGGCGCTGCCGCTGGTCGTCGACATCCGCTTCGAAGATCAGGTCGAGGCCGCGGTCGCCAAGACGGTCGAGACCTTCGGTGGCATCGACATCCTGGTCAACAACGCCAGCGCGATC
Organism: uncultured Myxococcales bacterium; assembly: GCA_965649595.1. Classification (GTDB taxonomy): domain Bacteria; phylum Myxococcota_A; class Polyangia; order Nannocystales; family Nannocystaceae; genus Plesiocystis. The sequence continues at coordinate 10,339 of CBFGLP010000095.1, forward strand.
ATGCTGACCGGCACCTTGCAGACGCCGATCAAGCGCTATGACCTGATGAACCAGGTCAACGCGCGCGGCACCTTCCTCTGCTCGCAGGCCTGCATCCCGCACCTGCTCAAGGCCCAGAACCCGCACATCCTCAACCTCTCGCCGCCGCTCAACATGGACCCCAAGTGGTTCAAGGGGCACGTCGCCTACACGATGGCCAAGTACGGCATGAGCATGTGCGTCCTCGGCATGGCCGCCGAGTTCGAGGACGACGGCATCGCCGTCAACTCCTTGTGGCCGCGCACCACCATCGCCACCGCCGCCGTCAACATGCTCGGCGGCGAGATGATGATCGCCGCCAGCCGCAAGCCCGACATCATGGCCGACGCGGCCTATCACATCCTCACCCGGCCGAGCCGCAGCTGCACCGGCAACTTCTTCGTCGACGAGGATCTCCTGCGCAGCACCGGCGTCACCGACCTCGAGCAGTACTCCGTCGTCCCGGGCGCCGAGCTCGCGCCCGACTTCTTCGTCGACTGAACCCGCGCGCGCATTGCTGATCGCCGGCGTCATCGCCTACGTCCTCGCCCAGCTCGCGCTCGGCCTGTGGATGGCCCGGCGCGTGCGCAGCCAGGAGGACTTCCTGCTGGCCGGGCGCGACATCGGCTACGTCGTCGCCACCTTCACGATCTTCGCCACCTGGTTCGGCGCCGAGACCTGCATCGGCGCCGCCGGCCAGATCGCCGAGCACGGCCTCGGCGGCGGCTCGGCCGACCCGTTCGGCTACGCCCTGTGTCTGCTGCTCATGGGCGTCGCCTTCGCGGCTGCGCTGTGGCGCCGCGGGATCGCCACGGTCGCCGACCTCATGCGCCACCGCTACTCGCCCGCGGTCGAGCGGGTCACCGCGCTGCTGGTCGCGCCCACCTCGTTCCTGTGGGCGGGGGCCCAGATCCGCGCCTTCGGCCAGGTCCTCGCGGCCAGCACCGGCATGAACGTCGAGGTCGCCATCGCTCTGGCCGCCGGCACCGTCGTCGCCTACGCCTCGGCCGGCGGCCTGATGGCCGGCGTCGTCACCGACCTCGTGCAGGGCATCGCCCTCGTCATCGGCCTGGGCCTGCTCGGCTGGGCCGTCGTCGACGCGGCCGGCGGCCTCGGCCCCGCGCTGGCGAGCGTCGCCCCCGAGCGCCTGTCCTTCGGGACATCCTCGACCTCGCTGGTCGAGGCCCTCGACGCCTGGGCGATCCCGATCTTCGGCTCGCTCGCCGCCCAGGAGCTGATCGTCCGCGTCCTCGCCTGTCGCTCGCCGACGATCGCCCGCCGCAGCACCTTGCTCGGCGGCGGCCTCTACCTGCTGATCGGTCTGATCCCCGTGCTCGTCGGCCTCGTCGGCGTCGGCCTCGTCGGCCCGCTCGACCACCCCGAGCAGATCCTCCCCGCCGTCGCCTCGCGCTTGCTCGGCCCCGTCGCCTACGTCCTGTTCATCGGCGCCCTGATCTCCGCGATCCTCTCGACCGTCGACGGCGCCCTCCTCGCCGTCTCCTCCGTGGTCGCCCGCAACCTCGTCGAGCCGATGCGCCCCGGCATGAGCGACCGCCAGCGCCTGCAGGTCTCGCGCCTGTGCACCTTCGTGTTCGGCGTCCTCGCCTACCTGGTCGGCCGCGCTGCCGACGGCGTCCACGACCTCGTCGAGGAGGCCTCGGGCTTCACCGGCGGCGGCCTCGTCGTCGTCTTCACCTTCGCCCTGTGGAGCCGCTTCGGCGGCCCGAAGAGCGCCCTCGCGGCCCTGTTCGTCGGCCTGGTGCTGTGGCTGCTCGGCCGCTACCTCGGCCTCACCCCCGCCCCCTTCCTCACCTCGATGGCCGCCGCCCTGCTCGTCTACGTCGCCGTCGCCCTGCTCGAGCGCCGCGGCGCGGCCCAGTCACATGTCCCATCGAACATGGCCTGAAGACCACCGACAGCCCGTCGCCCCGCAGCCCGTCGCCCCTGAGCCGCGGCGCCGCGGCATCGGTCGCGCGGGTCGAAGGCTCACGCCTGCCCCTCGGCCCCCGGCGGCGCGGTGATTGCCCGGGCTCCCGTCCGCGGCGCGTGGTCAATCGCGGCCGTCTTGGTCTACGCTGCGCGCATGCTCGCCGGCTTCACCCGCGACGAACTCCTGCACGAGGCGCTGGTCTCCCCGCGCCAGGCCCGGGGCGCCTACGCCGACACCCAGGTCCACGAGGGCCCCGATTGGTTTCAGCTCCTCACGCCATCCTTCCGCCAGGGCGGCTTCAATGAGGTCGCCTTCGCCCGCATCGACGACGACGACGTCGAGGCGGTCATCGACGCCACCCTCGCCCAGTACGCCGCGCACGGCCTGCGCTTCCGCTGGACCGTCACACCCGACTGTCGTCCGCTCGATCTCGCCGAGCGGCTCGCGCGTCGCGGCCTCCGCAGCGAGCGCGTCGTCGTCCTGGCCGCCGCCATCGATTCCCTGCAGATCCCCGAGGCTGACGGCGTCACCGTCGAGCGCGTCGGTCCCGACACCGTCGAGCTCCACGCCGCGGTCACAGCGCGCGGCTGGGGCGTCGACCCTGCCCCGCTCCTCGCCTATCAGCGCTCCGTCCTCGCCGACCCGACCGACGACCGCAGCCACTTCTTCCTCGCCCGCCGCGACGGCGAGCCGATCGGCATCGGCAACTACGCCGCCCTCCCGCGCTCGGCCTTCCTCATCGGCGCGGTCGTGCTCGAGGGCCACCGATCGCGCGGCGCCTACCGCTCGCTCCTGGCCGCTCGCGTCCGCCACGCCGCCGCGCGCGGCCTGAGGCTCGTCACCACACACGCCCGCGCCACCACCTCCGCCCCGATCCTCACCCGCCTCGGCTTCGTCCCCGTCGTCGAGCTGCCGGTCTTTTTCAATCGCTGAGTCTGTTCCAAGATGTCTCGATACATGCCCGAAAGAGCATGTCCCGAAGAGATCCTGTTCGAGCAGCTCGGTCGCCCAGCGGCCGCATCCTGTCGCCGAGCTGCGGCGCTCTCTAATCCTGTTTCATTGGTGCATCTTGCGACATGCGCGAAAGAGCATGTCCCGAAGCACTCATGATTTGCCGGCTCAGCCCAGCCGTCGTCGCAGAAACAGCGCCGCCCCGAGCGCCGCTCCGCCGAGCACGCTGGCGATCGTCCGGCGCTGCCGGCGGCGCTCGTCGTCGCGGATCGCCTCGCGGGTCGCTTCGAGCTCGCGGCGCGTCTCCGCGTGCGCGGCTGTCTCTTCGGCCAGGGCCCGCTTGGCCGCCGCCGCGCGCTCGCCGAGCAGCGCCAGCTCCTTCGCCTGCGACTCGCAGCGCGACTGCGCCTCGAGCAGCACCGTCTGATCGGCGGTCAGCTTCAGGCGCAGCTCGTTCGCATCGGCCACCGCGCCCTCCACCTGCGCTTGCAGGGCAGCCAGCTCCTGCCCCGCCTTCGCGCGACCGCTCTCGAGCGCGTCCGTCCGCTCACGCGTCGCTCGATGATTCGTGCGCTCCGCCTCCAGCTGGCGGCGCGCCTCGTCCAGCTCGTGCTGCGCCTTGTCGGCGCGCTCGCGCTGGCGGTTCGTCTCGCGCCGCGCGTCGGCCAGCTCCGTCTGCAGCGTCGTCACCCGGCTCTCGATCAGGTCGTGGGCCCCGCGGGTCTGCGCATGCGCCTGCGACTCGGCGTCGAGCCTGCGGCGCGCCTCGGCCAGGTCACCGCGCAGGGCGCCGCGCTCGAGGTCCCACGCCTGGTGCTGCGATCGTTCACGCTCGAGCGTCTCGCGCGCCGCCTGCAGCTCGGCGCTCAGCGCTGCCAGCCGTCGCTCGGCGTCGGCGAGGACTGCGTCGGCGGAGTGGACCTGATCATCGCTCGTGGCGGACTTGGGCTTCGGCATGGCGTCCGCATTATGCACCGTCCATCGCCGCAGCTGCTTCTCGTCCCCGCCCACCGCCGCCGCGCGCCGTCGCGCCCCGCCTGCGAGCGCCGCTCCTCCTCGCGCCTCGCGGCGCGCGCCCGCCCGGGGTCAGCGGACTCGACCTTCGCGAGCGGCTTGCTGGATCTCTTACGATGGGTCCATGCGCATCCTCTACCCTTCGCTGCTCCTCGGCCTCGCCGCCTGCCAGATCATCGGCGACCCCAAGGACCCCGGCAACGACAGCGCCAGCGACTCCACCACCGTCGAGCCCGACACCACCTCGACCACCACCGCCGAGAGCACCGGCACGAGCGAAGGCAGCCTCACCGACGCGCTCCCGACCACCGACGCCACCACCGGGGGCCTCGCCTGCGACGGCCTCGACGAGCTCACCTGCGGCTCCACCACCGGCTGTCGGCCCATCCTCGGCACCCCGTTCGAGTTCCCTGGCTGCAGCCCGCTGCCCGCCTACCTCGGGTGCATCGTCCAGACCGACTGCGGCCTGACGCCCACGAGCGCCTGTCGTCCCGACAGCCTCGAGGTCTACCTCCTCGAGGACACCTGCATCCCGCCCGACCTCGAACCGTGCACCACCATGCTCACCCTGTGCGGCGAGGCCTGCCTCGGCATGGACGAGGAGACATGCGCCGTGGATTCCAACTGCACCGCTCACTTCGGCGCTCCGCACCTCGAGCAGGACATGATGCTCTGCGCCGACTTCGACGCCCAGCAGTTCCTCGCCTGCGACAAGCTCCGGCCGCCCTGTCCGCCCGCCGTCATCACCGTCTGTCCGACAGGCCAGCCCGACATCGGCTTCGACGTCGCCTCCGGCTGCGTCCCTCCCGGCTTCGAGTCCTGCATGGACGGTCCTCTCCCCGAGTGCCCGTAAAGCCATCGCGGCGACGCGATCACATGCCCCGAAGGACATGTCTCTGTGGCCAACCCATGAGCGTCGCCGCCCATCGCCGGCGGAGGCGTCTCACCGCGCGAGTCCGCCCGGCTTGTCCTCTGCACCACCCGCACGGGCATGAGCGCACTCAGCCGCTGCGAGCGAGCCCATGCAGTCGATGTCGCAATTGCCGCGCCGAGAAGTAGACCTCGCGTGCGCCACCGTATTCGCCGGCCCTCGTCGGCGCCGCCATCATGGCTCCGCGCGGGGCTACTCGGCCGCGGCGAACTCGCCTATGCTGCCCCGGTGCAGCTCTGTCCTGCGTGTTCCCGTCACATCCTGGGAGAAGTCGCCACCTGCTGCTTCTGCGGCGCCGCCCTCCGTTCGGCGTCGACGATCCCCGCTCTCGTCCTGGGCGCGATGCTCGGCGTCGGCCTCACCGCCTGCGCCGACCGGCCCGTCGACGAGACGGTCGGCAGCGTCAGCGACAGCGCCGGCAGCGACAGCAGCGACGGCGGAACCAGCACCACCCAGACCACGCAGGAGCCCGTCACCGGCACCGCCAGCGACACCGCCACCGGCACCACCGGCACCACTGGCACCTCGACCTCCACCAGCACGGGCGACCCGACCGCCAGCGACACCGCCACCGAGGGCCCGGCGACCACCACCCTCGACACCGAGGGCACCACCACGACGAGCACCGGCACCGACACCGACTCGACCACCAACGACACCTTCGACACCCTGCCGCTGCCCTACGGCGCCCCGCCGGCCCAGAACGACGACCTCAAGTAGACAGATCCGATCTCAAGGACATGTCCTAAACATGTCCTACAGGTCAGAAATGGATCTGCAGCCCCGCGAGCGAAGGTCTGGCCTGACAGCGGACGCGGGCGAGCGGCCGCCTTCAGGGCATACGTTTTTAAATGCATCTCACTCGAGCGGCGAGCCCGGCCCGTGCGGCTCGTCGACTCGCGAGCGTCGTGGCTCGTCGATCTGCAGCGGCCC
>CBFGLP010000096.1:0-7142 GCA_965649595.1 uncultured Myxococcales bacterium
CCCTGCTGCTGCGCCGAGCCGGGTTCGAGGTCCGCAGCGCCGCCAACGGCGAGGCCGCGCTGGAGATCGCGAATGCCGAGCCGGTCGACGTGGTGCTCTCGGACGTGCGGATGCCGGGGCTCGACGGGCTCGCGCTCGCCGAGCGGATGAGCAGCGAGTTCCCCGAGGTGACGCTCGTGATGATGAGCGCGTTCGGGAGCGTCGAGCTGGCGCTCGAGGCCATGCAGCGGGGGGCCTACGACTACATCGCCAAGCCCTTCAAGCAGGACGAGGTGGTGCTGACCCTGCGCAAGGCCGAGGAGCGGCTGCGACTTCGGCGGGAGAACCTGCGCCTGCGTGCGCGGCTGGCCGAGCTCGGAGGCTCGACGGAGCTCGGCGCGGGGATCGAGCGGATTGGCGAGCTGCAGATCCACAGCGCGCCGATGCGCCAGGTCGCCCGCACGATCCGCAAGGTCGCGCCCTTCGAGACGACCGTGCTGGTGCTCGGGGAGTCGGGCGTGGGCAAGGAGTTGGTCAGCCGGGCGCTGCACCAGCTGAGCCCGCGCGCGAGCAGCCCCTTCGTGGCGGTCAACTGTGGAGCGATCCCCGAGGGCCTGCTCGAGTCCGAGCTGTTCGGACACGTGCGCGGGGCGTTCACCGACGCGAGCAGTGACAAGCCCGGTCTGTTCGAGGCGGCGAGCGGCGGGACGCTCTTTCTCGACGAGATCGGTGAGCTGCCGACCAGCGTGCAGGTCAAGCTGTTGCGGGCGCTACAAGAGCGGGAGATTCGGCGGGTCGGCGAGAATCGGGCCCGCAAGATCGACGTGCGGGTGATCGCTGCGACCTCGCGACCGCTCGAGCAGATGGTCGAAGACGGAGAATTTCGGCAGGACTTGTTCTATCGGTTGGCGGTGATGCCCCTCTCGATCCCGCCCTTGCGAGGTCGGCGAGAAGACATCGCACCGCTGGCGGAGCACTTCTTGACGACGATCAACCAGCGGCTCGGGACCAAGATCGCCGGGCTCGACGCGGAGGCGCTGCGGATCCTGCAGCGCTACGACTGGCCGGGGAACGTGCGCGAGCTGGAGAACACGCTCGAGCACGCGGCGGTGCTCGCCGAGCACGAGCTGATTCGCCCGGACGATCTACCCGAGCGGGTGCGCCGGCGCCCGAGCGAGGCCGCCGACTCCGAGCCAGGGTGGATGCTTCGCTTTGCCGCCGAGGAGCTCTCGCTGAAGCAGGCCCAGCGGAGGTTGGAGCGGGAGCTGATCGCGAGGGCGCTCGAGCAGACGCAGGGGAATCGCACCCATGCGGCGAAGCTGCTGGAGCTGAGCCACCGGGCGCTGCTCTACAAGATCAAGGACTACGGGCTCGGCTGACTCCCGTCGGGGCTCGACTGTCCGTGGACACGGCCGCCCCAGGTGGCCGACCGGTCGGCCAGTGGCCGTGGGCTCGGCCACTCATTCTCGGCCAGATCGGCGCAACTCATCGAGATCACTGCATTCGTGATCTCGCGTCTCGCTTGCATTGGTTGGCAGCATGGACGACGCGAGCACACCCGCCTGGGGAGGAGTCGGCTGATGCCGGGCTTCGTCCACGATGGTGTCGTCGAGTTGCTCGAGCGACACCCAGAGATCTTGCTCGAGCTCTGGGCTCGCGCGGGCGGCCCTCGTCTCCCGAGCGGGCTGGCGATCGATCGACTGCCGAACGAGCTGCGGATCACCTTCGGTTCGGCGCAGGTTCGTCACCTGCGGCCAGACCTGCTGCTGCGCCTCCACACCGCCCCTCCCCTGCCCCTGCTATCCGAGACCCAGACGGTGCGCGATCCGACCCGGCCCATCGCCTGGGAGGTCCACCTGCTTCTGGCACGCCAGCTGTTCGGCTGCATGCCTGCCCAGACTGTATGTGCGCTCGGCTACGAGGTGGAGCGCTGGGTGCGGCGGCGGCTCTCGGAGCGCCCCGGCCTCCGGCACATGTGCGTGATCGGACCCGACCAGGTTGCACGGATCGACACGCTTCGAGAGGCCCGGCAACGTCCTTTGCACGCCGCATTGGGCGTCGCCTTTCACCGACGCAACCAACCACTACGCATGGCTCAGGTGACGCTGCGAGCCCTGCTCGAACGGCTACCGGAGCCCGAGATGATCGACTACGTTCGAATGGTCTTGGCTGCGGTTCCACCCGAGGACATGAAGGAGCTACGTACCATCATGGACGAGCATCGATTGGTCATCACCCGTGTCGAGCGAGAGGGGTACCTCTACAACAAGGCCTTCACCAGCGGACAGCGCTCGGGCAGCCGACGAGGACGCAAGAAAGGGCTCGAGGAAGGGCGCAAGGAAGGGCGCAAGGAAGGGCTCGAGGAGGCCCACGCACAGCTGGTCGCGCTGATCGTCGAGTTGCTCGCTACGCGCGGGCTCGAGGCCCCCGCAATGCTGCTCGAGAGCCTGCGTGCGTGCTCGGACTTCGAGACCCTGCGCCGTGTGGCTCTGCACGCGGCCACCATCGCCGATCCTAGCGAGCTCATCGGCGAGCTACTCTCGTCCAACGAGCGTCGTGCCGCACGATCCCGGACTCGACGGGCCGCGAGCAAGCGAGCGCCCCGACGCAAGGCGTAACGCCGTAATGCGCGGGGGTCGAGGAGACGGTCGAAGGCTGTCCGAGACTCAGACGACATCTCGACCGCTGCAGTAGTGCTCGATCAACGCGTCGATCGTGTCGAGCACCGCGTGCATGGGCACCTGTGGAATTCGATCGAGCAAGGCTCGAGCCGCCGCGCGGCTGGCCTCGACCTCGAGTCGGATCTCCGCCACGGTGCTGGCGAGCGCGTCGAGCTGCACGCGCAGCGCATCACCTCGAGGGCGAGCGTGGTCGAGCGGGAGCCGGCCGGTCTCGGCAGCTCGGATGCGCACGATGTTGAGGTTGTCCTCGACCGCGAGCTCTCGCTCGAGGCTGCCGATGTCCGAGGCGTACTTGAGCGCGAGCGCCAAGTGATCGTAGACCATCCGCAGCGTGGTGTAGACGCTCGGCTCCGGGGGCACGTCGACGAACGCGAAGTCGATGTCGAAGAGCGGCTTGAACCCGAGCGCCGCGACGCCGTACTTGCGGTACTCGAGGCTGTTGGCCATTCGCCGCCGGCGATTGGAGGTGTGCTCGTGGCTGAACCCGAGCAGCATCTCGTCGATGCCGAAGCGGATGCCGTCGAGCGCCTCCTCGTTGGCAACCGGCAGCTGCGCCCAAAACTCGTCCAGCAAGCGCGCAGCAACGGAGCTCGGCTCACTGGTTGCCCGTCCCGCGCGCGCGTTGGCCTGCCAGAGCAGGCTCTCGTCGAGCACCCCTCGAGTGCCTTCGCGGTCGATCTCGTCGTCCATGACCAAGCCCCAGGCCGAGAACGAGCACTTCGCTCGCAGGGCCGCGGCGCGGGCGTGCGTCGGGACGAAGGGCAACGTGAGCCCATCGATCATGCCAGCGACCCGCAACAAGTAGCGCTGCGGGTCGCCGCGATGGAAGCGAGCGCCGCTGCGCTCGAGCAGCTCGACCGTGGCAGCCACGGTCGCTGCGAGGCTCGCTCGGTCGATCACGAGAGCCCGACTTCCTGCTCGACCAACGCGAGGGCGCTAAGGACCGCGGAGCGGACCACGAGCAGCGGGCAGTAGAGGACCTTGCCGATCCACAGAGGTGGGTGTGGCCTCTTCGCCCGCTCGCGCAGGCTCGTGCCGCCTCGGACCAACACCTGATCTGCTACGGGGTGGCCGTGACGCCGCCAGACGACCAGCGCCTGCAGGGCATGGGCGGTCTCTTCGGCGCTCCCGCCATGGTGCCCCCACGAGCCATCGTCGCGCTGCGTGGCGAGGATCCACGCGACCGCCGGAGCGACGAGCTGCGGCTCGACGCTGGCGCTCGCGATGATCGCGTGGGCCGTCGTGTAGTAGGGCGAGCCGTGCCACTTGTCGTGCCAGTACGCGCCCGCGAGCCGCGTGCGGCGGAGGAACGCGAGGAGCTTGGCGATCCTCTCGCGCTGCGCATCTCCGCCGGCTCGGGTCAGCGCGGCGAGGACGTGCACGTTGGTGCTGATCGAGGGGTTGGCCTCGACCGGGTAGGTTCGAAAGTGATCGGTGCCCTCGTACGCGAGCACCGCGTCGAGATCGAGCGTGCGGCCGAAGCTGGCGAGGGTCTCGTAGACGAACGCAGTGGCGTCGCCATCACACAGCGCCCGCGCGCCGAACGAGGAGATTCCCCGACCCGGAGCCCACGCGCGCTCGAGCGCGTCGAGGTGCGGCTGGCAGGCGGCCAAGGTGTCGTGATCGGGAGGTCCGGCCAAGCGCAGGTTCCACAGCCCCCACGCCCGCTCGAATACGTCGATGCCCGACACGACAGGCACGGCCCCGTCGCGCGCCAGACCCCGCAGATACGCGAGCGCACCGCGATCGCCCCGACGCGCGAACGCAGCAAAGAACGCGGTCGCGGCCGGGCTCCCGCCGACAGACCCATCCGCCTCCTGCAAGCGCGCGAGGTCGAGCAGGGCGAGCCCGTCTCGGCCGACCAGCTCGGCAGAGAAGATCATCGACACGCTACGGTCGATGGTCCCGCTCGGCAGCGAGGCGAGCTTGGCCGCGCGCCGCTTGGCCAGACCTCGCACGAAGTCGTCGTGGTCGTGCGTGTAGGCACCGACCGCCCGAGCCTCGTCGAGCAGCATCGGCACCAGCATCTCGAAGCCGATCGTGTCCTCGTCCGCGCTCCTCGGCGCGCGCAAGAGCTCGGCCACGGCCTGCCGCGCCCGCTCGACTCGCTCGCGGTCCTCGGGCAGCCCCCGCGCGGTCAGGGCCGTCAGCGCGGCGAGCGTGCAGACCAAGCGCTCTGGCGGATAAACCCGGTGGGCAGCACCAAAGCTGCCGTCTGCGTGTTGATGAGATCGCAACCAGTCGAGCGCCCGCTCGGCCAACTCGTCATCGACTCCGATCAATCGAGCGAGCCACGCCGTATCGTAGGCTGACGCGCTCACTTCGCTGGCTCCGAGCAGGCGCGCGAGCTCGTCGAATCGACCAGAGTTTCGATTTGACGTACTCCGAGTCGACGCGCTCTGGCTCGATTCAGCTTGGGGAGGCTCCACGGGGTATTGTCCACCGAGCATCGACACCCAACCCTTCGCCAAGAAGGCCCACCGCAAGCGAGCGCGGGGACTAGTCTCCGCTCATGAATGGCAGCATTCTCTCGCTTGATTCTGCTGATCGGATCTGAGCAAATCAAACTGCAAGCGGCGTTCCCTGTCAAGCGGGAAAACAGCATTGCGGTGTTCCCACGCATAACAGTGCTCGCAGTCAATCCAAGATCATCCCGATCGACGATCGGCTGGTTATCTGCCGAATTATCCCACTCGCAAGTAGCCTCAATTCGATAATTGAGAGTTGTTGTCGAGCATCGACAGCGCGGTTCACAAAAGTAGCCAAGCTCCCACCCGGGTGGCCGACCGGTCGGAGCGCTGGGAGCGGCGGTGAGTCGCCGCGGGCCGGGTCTCCGACGCATGTGCGTGACGTCTGCGCAAGGTATAGTCCCGGCCCATGGCTGCCGACCTGATCCTCGCCATCGACCAGGGCACGACCGGAAGCACCGCGCTGATCCTCGACAGCGAGCTCAACCTGCTCGCGCGAGCCAACCGCGAGTTCCCCCAGCACTTCCCCAGGCCCGGCTGGGTCGAGCACGATCCCGAGGAGATCTGGCGCTCGGTCGGCGACGCGATCCTCGACGCGCTGGGCCGAGCCAGCGTCCGAGCCGAGCGGATCGCCGCGATCGGCATCACCAACCAGCGCGAAACCAGCCTGCTGTGGCGGCGCAGCGACGGACGAGCGATCCACCGCGCGCTCGTGTGGCAGGACCGCCGCACGGCCGATGTCTGCAAGCGCCTGCGCGACGAAGGTCGCGAGGCCGAGATCAAGCGCCGCACCGGGTTGGTGCTCGATCCCTACTTCTCGGCGACCAAGCTGGCGTGGGTGCTCGATAACGTCGACGACGCGCGAGCACAGGCCGAGGCGGGGGAGCTGGCGGCCGGAACCATCGACACCTACTTGGTCTGGCGGATGACCCAAGGAGCCGTGCACGCGACCGAGCCGAGCAACGCCTCGCGCACGCTCTTGTGGCCGCTCGAGGGCCGGGCCGGCGAGGGTCGGCGCGACTGGGATCCCGAGCTCTGCGAGCTCTTCCGGGTGCCCGAGCGAGTGCTGCCCGAGGTCCGTCCGTGCACGGCGGTGTTCGGGCACACGCGCGGCGTCAAGGGGCTCCCCGACGGCATCCCGATCCACGGCATCGCGGGTGATCAACAGGCTGCCCTGTTCGGTCAGGCTTGCTTCGCGCGCGGCCAAGCCAAGTGCACCTACGGGACCGGGGCGTTCGTGATGCTCAACACCGGCGGCGAGATCGTCCGGTCCGAGCATGGGCTGCTGACCACGATCGGCTGGCAGATCGGCGACCAGACCGTCTACTGCCTCGAAGGCAGCGCGTTCATGGCCGGCGCGGTGGTCCAGTGGCTGCGCGACGGGCTGGGCTTCGTCGCCAAGGCCAGCGAGATCGAGGAGCTCGCCCGCAGCGTCAACGACAGCGGCGGCGTGGTGCTGGTCCCGGCCCACGCGGGCCTCGGCGCGCCGCACTGGCGACCCGATGCGCGCGGGCTGATCCGTGGGCTCACGCGCGGGACCACCCGGGCTCACATCGCTCGCGCGGCGCTTGAGGGGATCGCGCTCGAGGTCACCGACCTGCTCGAGGCGATGGCCTCGGATCTCGGGCAGCCGCTCGAGACCCTGCGGGTCGACGGCGGCGCGGCGGCCAACGATCTGCTGATGCAGATCCAGTGCGACCTTTTGGGCGTGCGGCTCGCGAGGCCGACGATCCTCGAGTCGACGGCCCTCGGCGCGACCTTCTTGGCTGGGCTCGGCGTCGGGTTGTGGCCGGACGCGCAGGCAGTCGCGGCGGCGTGGAAGACCGACCGACAGTTCGTGCCCGGCGGAGACCCGAGCCAGCTCGCGGCGCTGCGCGAGGCATGGAAGGCCGCGGTCGCCTGCGCGTGAGACGTTGGTCAGGGGCTCTGGTCGATGCTCACGTAGCAGGCCTGACCAGCCTCGGCGTCGCTGCCTGGCTCGAGCTCGGCCTCGACCATCATCATCTGCGAGGCG
>CBFGLP010000097.1:0-17019 GCA_965649595.1 uncultured Myxococcales bacterium
GTGAAGAAGGGATCGAAGATGCGCGCGCGGGTGGCCTCGTCCATGCCGCAGCCGGTGTCGATCACCTCGACGCATGCATAGCGGCCGGGCTCGAGCGGCCCGCTCGGGATCAGGTGCTCGCGCTCGCACGGCGCACGCGACTCGAGCTGGATTCGTACGCGGATGCTGCCAGGCGCCTCACCGATCGCGTCGGCCGCGTTGGTGAGCAGGTTGATCAAGATCTGCGTGATCTGGGTCCGGTCACCCTCGAGCCAGATCGGCCGCTCGTCGAGCTCGAGCACCAACTCGCAGGTCTTGACGATCGAAGCGCGCAAGAGCTTGGTGACGTCGCGGATCAGCGCGCCGAGCTCGAAGCGCGAGGTCTCGAGCCGCGCTCGTCCGGCGTAGGCCAGCATCTGGTTGCACAGCCGAGCAGCCTGCTCGGCCGACTCGATGATGCCTTCGAGGCAGGCGCGCGAGCTCGCGTCCGCGGGCGTGAGCTCGAGCGCGAGGTCGGCGTTGCCGAGGATCCCGACGAGCAGGTTGTTGAAGTCGTGGGCGATGCCACCGGCGAGGATTCCGAGGCTCTCGATCCGCTGGCGCTCGAGCATGCGTCGCTCGGCCGCGCGGCGCTCGGCGAGGATCCTGCGTCGTTGCAGCTCGAAGCCGACGCGCTCCGCGATCAGGCGAAACACCGGCTGCTCGCCGCTGCGTGCGGCGAGCGGACGATCATGGACGATCGCGAAGTAGCCGAGCGGCTGACCCTGGGTATCTTCGAGCGCCCGACCGACGAAGCTCTGCGCGTCGAGCCGAGCGAGGAACTCGGCCCGAGGAAAGGCCGCGCGAACGTCATGGGTGACCACCAGGGTCTGGCCGTCGTGCAGCTTGCAGGGGCTGCCGGCGACGTCGAGCTCGAACCTCTCCGCACGTTGGCCCTCGACGTTGACGACCTCGGTCGCGAGGCGTCGGTGCTCGGGGTCGACGTAGCAGGCCACGAACGCGGCCTTGACGTGCATCGCCTGCACGGCCACGCGGGCGAGCTCGGACAGGAGATCGTCGGCGTCGCTGGGATCGAGCTGCGACTCGAAGCTCTCGAGCTCGCGCTGGGTCCGGCGGTGCGCGAGCACGGTCTCGGTCCGGCCTCGAAACGCGCGCAGCAGCGCCTCGGCGCGCACGAGCTGGTCCTCGGCGATCGGCTTGGTGTCGAGCAAGGCGATCAGCCCGACTGGCTGTCCGTCACGGCCCGTGAGGCGGTGGCCGATGTAGCCCTCGATGCCCATCTCGGCGAGCAGCAGATCCTCGGGAAATTGCGGGGCGACGCTGCGCGGGTAGCAGCACGTGTTCGGCGCTTCGAGGACGTTGGCGCAGGGCGTGTGCAGGAGGTCGTACTCGAAGTTGCCGATCGGTCCGGCGGCGGACTGGACCGCGAGCGTCTGTACGCGATCCATGTCCTCACCCCACAGCTCGCTGACGAACGCGAACGCGAAGCCGGTGGTCCTTTGCAGGTAGTCGACGAGCCAGCGCAGATAGTCGGCGTCGGTCGGGCTCGTGAGCCCGGTGACGAGGTCGTCGCGCTCGGCGTCGAGCAGCAACGAAGGGAGCCCTGCGGGTGGCATCTTCACCGTTCTAGCGCGAGCCGAGCATAGCGGCTTTCGGCTCGCGTCGGGTGACGATGATTATCGAAGGGCGCCACGGCCCGCGCTCATGGTCGGGAATGGACCTCGGCGTCGGGCGAGGGTGCTGATCCGCGCCGCTTCATCCACGCGAGCTTGCGCCACGGGCCCTCGATGACTCGGCCCTGGTCGGCTGACCGCTCCCGATCCCAAGCGTCCTCCTCGTCGAGCACCGCGAGCACGTCGACCTCGGGCTTGATCTTGTCGTAGAGGTCGGGGAACGCCTGCTCGGCGCCGTACTGCGCTCGGACCTCGCGATAGAGCTCGAGGTCGAACATTCGCTCGAATTCCTCGCGGGTCATGAACGTGTCCGCGTAGAGGAAGGGGAACCCGCGCACGCTCTGAGTGAATGCCTCCATCTCGCGCATGGCGTGGACGGTCTTGAATTTTTCCCCGCGCTGGATCGGCCCCGGCACGCCATAGACGCCGAGGTCGAAGTACATCGCGTAGTCCTTGCCCGCGACCCGATCATTCGGATCGGGATTGCGCAACTGCCCGCTCCCCGGACCGCGATCGTAGATTCGGCAGGGATAGAGCAGGATCGGCGACATCTCGAACAGTTCGTCGGCCTTGTCGATCGCGCGAGCCATCGCGCTCATTGGCAGCACGATGTCCTGGAACACCTGCATGGTAAAAGTCATCTTGCGCACCGCCGGCGTGGTCGAGAACTTCAAGAACGCGATCTTCGGCGGCATCATCCAGCCGAGCAGCGCCCGGAACACCGGATGATTCCCGCCGGGGATCATGTGTTCGACCACCCAAAAGATGCTGCGATTGTGGCGGAGCAGATAGTGGCGAAGCGGAATGTACTCGTCCGCCTCGCCCTGCACGGCGAGGAATTTCCGCACGTGGGTATAGAACCAGGGCTTGTACCAGCGGCCGATCGGGTTGACCTTGGCCCGCTGCTCGGGCGTGGTCACGTCGGCGAACTCGCCCTTCATGATCACCGCCTCGTCGCGCGAATACACGGTCGCCTCGATGAAGTCGGGCGCGTGGTCCATGGTCGAGAGCTCGTACATCCGCTCGCAGTACTGCTCCTGCGAGTGGGTCGGCTCGTAGCGCATGTGCACGTAGGGCTTGACCGGGATGATCGCGAGCTCGAGCCCGACCAGCAGCCCGAGCGTGCCGTGCGACCAAGGCAGCGCGCGGAACAGCTCGGGGTGCGAGTCGGCGGTCACGTGCAAGAGCTCGCCCTCGGCGGTCACGAGCTCGTAAGCAACGACGGTCTCGGACAAGAGCCCGACCTGGTGCGAGTGCGTGGTCATGCCGACCGCCATCGCGAGGCCGCCGATCGTCGCCTCGGCGATCTCGAGGTTGACCGCCAGCATGTAGCCCTTGTCGATCAGATAGCGGGTCGCCTGCCCGACGGTCACGAAGGGCTCGACCCGCACGGTCCTGCGCCCTTCATCGATGCTCAGGATGTCCCGCAGGTTGCCCATGCGGATCTGCTGCCATTTGTGTTTGGGCTCGAAGCGGGTCGACAGGTTCATCCAGGTCTTGCGATCCGTGCACAGCGGCTTGCGCTCGTGCGCGGGCAAGCGAGCCCAGCGACGGACCTGATCCTGCACGGCGCGGACCTTCTCGTCGTGGCGCTCGGGCGCCGCGCCCAAGAGCTCGTAGGCGCGAGCGCGGGCCTGCAGGACCGTGTCGAACGCGAGACCGACCGGCAAGCCGACGCCGACGAGGACGAGGGATCGGTAGCGGGTGAGGAGGTCGATGGCGATCTGCTTGATATCGACGGGCACGCGCGCCGATTGACTCACGACCGCCCGGAGTGGGTCAATCGATTGCCGGGTATCAGTCGCCCTTTCGTGGGGCCCTCACGACCCCGCCATCGACCAAGCCCGTGTACACGGTCGGATCGACCAGCCCGAGCCAAGGATCACTCGCGGGCGTCTCGAACAGCTTGGCGTAGATCCACTCGTCGACACTGGCGAAATCGAGAGCCTGCTCGCCACGAGCCCGGCGGGCCAGCTCGGCGTGAATGCGGGGGTAGAGCTCGAGCGCGTTCTTGGCCGTGTCGAGCTGCAGCGAGGTCGCGAGCGTCTGCTCGAGGGTCGCTAGCGCGTGCGCCCGCTCGCTCGCGGGCACCAGCGGATCAACCGGCCGCTCGCTGGCGATGATCGAGCGGGTGTTGGGATGCAGGACGATCGGTCCGGTCAGCCGCGCGCCGATCATCATGCGCTCGAGCTCGTCGGGCAGCGCAGGCGAGCCGAACAGCGGGGCCGCGCTCGGGCCCAGGCCACCGAGCTCGCGCGGCGCGGCGTTCAAGATCGGCGCCTCGATCTTCGACTTGCCGATCGCCATCGGCACCGCTCGGATCGCGGGCACCGGCGCACCAGTGCCGGGCGCAGCCAGCAAGCTCCCCCGCAGCGCGCGTGGATCGGGGCTGCCTCCGCGCAGCCGGCCGAGCTCGTCGCCGAGCCGGGCGAGCGCCTGCTCGAAGCGCTGATCGTGGTGCTGAGCGAGCGCCTCGGCCCACTCGCCCGCGGGCGTGCGAGCGAGGCGATCGTGCAGCGCCACGCTCTCGCTCAGCGCCGCACGGAGCTGCTGCGGTGCCCATAGCCCGGGCAGCACGTCGATCGTCCGGCCCTCCGCGTCGAGCACGAAGTGAGCGCTGTTGCCGGTGATCGTGCGGGTCAGCTTTCGGCCGTCGCCGAAGTCGATCTCGACCTTCGGCACCGGACGCTCGCTCGACCAGTGCAGCACGAACTCTCGCTCGAGCCAGCTCGCGAGCTCGGGATCCGCGTAGAGGATCGTGCGAAACAGCCGGCTGTTGGCGCAGGAGAACTCCGAGGTCAGCTCGCCGAGCAAGCGCAGCGAGAGCACCGGCTTGCCTTCCGCTCGCGCGATCGCCTGGGCCTGTGCGAGGTCCCGGTGCCAGTAGAGCCCACCGAAGTGAGCGTCGCGTTGCTGAGCGACCTGATCGATCAATCCGCGAACCGCGAGGTCCTCAGGGGTGCCGAAGTCCTTGGTGGCCAGCTCGCTGTGGTAGCGGGCCAGCAGGTGGTCGAGCGCCGGCTCGCCAAAGCGCTCGCGCAGGTGCTCGGCGATCGCCGTGGTCTGGCCGGGCTCGGCCAGCGCGAGGTCGATCAGCGCGTCGAGGCCGAGCTCGGGGTAGTCGCTCGGCCCGGCCGCGACGCTGCGCGACCCGCTTGGCTCGGCGAGCTGCTCGGCGCTGTCGAGCGTGGACGGGCCAGAGCAGGCGAGGGTCGAAGCGAGCAGCAGCATGGCGAGGCGGATGAGTGGGCGGGGAGACGACGCGCCGCGGTCAAGCATGCGACCAGCTTGCGGCGCTTCGACGTCCGCGGCCGGTAAGAACTCCGCCGCTTTCGTGTAAGACGCGTGTAAGAGCTGGATCCCGCCGCGTCGCCGGTTGGCGCCCTGCTACCATCGTCGCCGGTGACGTCGCCGCATCGACAGGCCGGCCGCGCGATCCTGGTCGTCGAGGACGAGGCCGCGATCCGGGTCGGCATCTGTGATCTGCTGGCCTTCCACGGCCACCGCCCGACGCCCGTGAGCGACGGCGAGCAGGGCCTCGCCGAGGGTCTGCGCGGTGACTATGCGCTGGTCGTGCTCGACGTGATGCTGCCGGGCATCGACGGCTTCGAGGTCTGTCGACGGCTCCGCGAGCAGCGACCGGGCCTCGCGATCCTGATGCTCACCGCCCGTGGCCGCGAGCAAGACGTGCTGCGCGGGTTCGAGTGCGGCTGCGACGACTATGTCGCCAAGCCGTTCTCGATCGCGGTCTTGCGCGCGCGGATCGACGCGCTGCTGCGACGGGTCGAGCCGAGCGGACCCATCGACTTGCTCGATTCGGCAGCGTCGATGGATCCGTTCGGGCCCGACTCCGGGGGTCCATCCACGCCCGGCGAGGGCGGGCCCCGTACGCTCGAGCTCGGCGCGCTCGTGCTCGACCTCGACAACCTGCGCGCCCGCGTCGGCGAGCGGCAGATCGATCTCACCACCCGCGATCTCGAGGTGCTCGTCTATCTCGCCCGCGAGCGCCACCGGGTGGTCCCGCGCATCGATCTGCTGCGCGAGGTCTGGGGCTACGAGCGGGCCGAGAAGCTCGAGACTCGCTGCGTCGACATGCACGTGGTCAAGCTGCGGCGTCGGCTCGCCGAGCTGCTGCCCGAGCACGACTCGCCGATCGAGACCGTGCGCGGGGTCGGCTATCGGCTGCGCATGGCAGACGGCAGGGCCGAGCCATGAGCGAGTCCGGCTCGCCTGCTAGCAGCCAGCGGCGTCGGCTCGCGCGGATCCGGCTCGCGCTCGCGGGCGTCGGTCTGGTCTTGCTGATCGGTCTCGCCTCGTTGCTCGCCCGCGCGCTCGCGGCCGTCGAGCGCGAGCAGAGCATGCGCGAGCAGGCCGTGATCGACCGGGTGTTCGACGAGCTCGAGGGCACGCTCGCGGCGTTCGTCGCCGCCGAGCAGGCGCGGCCCTTCGTGCAGTGGCGGCATCTGTGGGTGCCGCGCGGGGACGAGATCGTGCAGAGCAAGTCCAAGGGCGACAGCGAGCCGGCCGAGCCGAGCGTCGCGATCTCGCCGCTCGCTCGGCTCGCCCCGCAGCGGCCGTGGTTGCTCGGCTACTTCCAGATCGAGCCCGACGGCGACTTCGCAACCCCGCTGCTCCCACCCGAGGGCGAGCAGGCGCTCGACGCCGAGCTGCGAGCCCGCGTCGCCCTGCTGCGCGAGCACACAGGCGCCGAGCCGCCGCGCCTGGCCGACGCCGAGCCCCAGCAGCAGCAGACCAATCGTCCCCCGACCCCGCAGCAGGCCAAGCTCCCGAACGACCTGCAGATCCAGCGCGCGCTCGATTACCAGGCCAACCAGCGCCTGATCGACAACGTCAACGCGCTCGCCAACGACGATCTCGCGCCGGACGTCAGCCAGATCTCCAGCTTCCTCGACGACCCGCTCGCCGCCGAGGCCGGCGACCTCGACGTCCGCGTCGAGCCTTTTCGGGTCGAGCCGGTCGGCGATCACTACCTGCGAATGACCCGCGAGGTCTGGATTGGCGAGCGCCGCTGGACGCAGGGCCTGCTGCTCGACCGCGCGGGCCTGCAAGCCTGGCTCGAGCAGCAGGTGCTCGGCCTGCCCGAGCTGGCCGAAGCGATCGCGCTCGATTGGGCGCCGCAGGGCAGCGACGACGACGAGCGCCCGAGCTTCACTCACGAGTTCGCCGCGCCCTTCGGGCTCTTGCACGTACGCGCCCGCCCGCACGGCCCAATCGTCGAGGGATCGAGCAACGCCGTGGTCGCGCTGCTGCTCGGGATCCTGCTCGCGCTCACGTTGATCGGCTTGCTGCTCGCCGTCGACCGGACCCTCGCGACCATGCTCGCGCGCGCCGAGGAGCGCGAGCGCTTCATCGCCGCCGTGACCCACGAGCTGCGCACCCCGCTGACCAGCATCCGCATGTACAGCGAGATGCTCGAGCAAGGCATGGTCGGCGACGACGAGCGGCGGCACAGCTACCACCGAACGATCCGCCGCGAAGCCGAGCGGCTCAGCCGGCTGGTCGAGCAGGTGCTCACGCTCGCGCGGCTCGAGCAGCAGCCGGGGCTGGCGATCCGCGACGACGCGCCCGCGTCGCTCGGCGAGATCATCGACGCGGTGGTCGAGCTGCTGCGGCCGCAGGCCGAGCAAGCCGGGCTCGAGCTGCAGGTCGGCGTCGATCCGCGAGTGGAGAGGGTCGAGCTGCCGCGCGACACCCTCGCGCAGGTGCTCACCAACGTGCTCGACAACGCGATCAAGTTCTCGGGCACGTCTGCCCAGGGTCCGATCGAGCTGCTCGCCGAGCCGAGCGCTGGGGGGCTATGTCTGCGGGTCCGCGACCGCGGCCCGGGGATCGAGCCCGAATCGGTAGCGCGGATCTTCGAGCCCTTCTTTCGTGCTCGTCGCTCGCACGAGGAGGCGGCGCCGGGCACCGGAATCGGGCTCGCGCTGGTGCGTACGCTGGTGCGCGAGCTCGGCGGTGGCGTAGATGGACATAATCGCGAGGGCGGTGGATTCGAGGTGGCGATCGAATTGCCATTGAAGCTCCATTCGCGCATGTGATCGTGAAGCACCAACACGACCGGATTTTCGAGCGATCAGACAAAGCGCCGGATTCAACCCGACAAGTCGGTCGGCCCATCGTGGCGCGGCCCGCCCTAGGTCGCCGAGCTCGTGTAGGTTTCCGGCGATGTACCACCGCTCGACGATCGAACGACTCTCCTCGTGCTGGCTAATGTGCGCCGCGATCTCCTTGTTTGGATGCACCGACGACACCACCCTCGACGATGCCGGCGATACCGGGAGCGACGTCGGCACGGACACGGAGTCGATGGATACGACCGACGCGACCGAGGGCACCGACACCGGCGCGCCTTCGTGCGCCGATGAGCAGATCCGAGGCGACCTGCCGATCACGATCCTCGGCGACAACACCCACGCAGGCAACGACTCGAACGGCTGTGTCGAGCCGCTCGAGGGCCTCGACGTCACCTACACCTGGGTCGCGCCCGCCGACGGCGTCTACGCGATCGATACCTTCGGGACCGCCTACGACACGGTCCTCTATGTCGAGGACGGCCTGTGCCGCGCCGACGCCCCGCTCGGCTGCAACGACGACACCCAGGGCGAGCAGTCACGAGTCGCCCTCGCGCTCTTTGCTGGGCAGCAGGTCATGATCACTGTCGATGGTTTCAACGCCGACGACGTCGGGCCCTTCGTCCTGAACATCGACCGGACCAGCTGCCCGGAGCCGACCGACATCGGCTCCGAGCTGCCGCACACCGAGATCGGCGTGCTCGAGCGCGGGCATGGCGAGATCACGGGCAGCTGTGGCGGCCAAGGTAACGAGCTGGTGTTCGCTTGGACCGCCCCGATCGAAGGCAGCTACGTGTTCGACACCTTCGGCTCGAGCTTCGACGCCGTCGTCTATCTGAAGGACGGCCCCTGCGGGAGCGAGCTCGACTGCAGCGACGACGCCGGCGGTGTGCAGCCGCAGGTCTCGGCGTTCCTCAGGACCGGCCAGACCGTGACGATCGTGCTCGACGCCTTCACGGCCGATGCGGGTGGTAGTTACTCCCTGAACATCAGCGCCGGCTGATGCTCGCTCAGAAATCCCCGACCACCTGAAACACGAAGCGGTCGTTGTAGAGCTGGTTCTCGATCCCTCCGTCCTCCCGGATGATCGAGTAATCCGCCTTGATCGAGAAGCGCGGCACCACCAACCAGCGCAGGCCGATCGTGTGGCCAATCTGCGCTTCGTCGTACAAATATCCATCCGAGGGATCGGAGGGCAGCGCGACCGGCTCCTGGTCGGGATCCCTCACGATCCCTGGCACCGCGCGATCCGGATCCGACCAATCGACTCGATATTGAATCATCAGGCCCGGCAGGTTGCTGCGCTTGCGTCGATAGAGCGGCTGCGCGATCTGGCCGTAGGCTCCGATCACGTGGCGATCCGCGTATGGCTGCAATTCGCCCTCGCGCGGCGCCGGAGCGGCGTCGGTGCCGATCACGAATTCCCCCCGGATCATCGGCAGCGGATAGGGGCTGGAAAAGATCTGATCGAAGTCGATGTCGAGGTGCGCGCCCGCTCGCCAGCTGACCGCCTGCGGCACGTCGATCGTCGTCTTGCCCTGCATCCGCTCTTGCAGGTCGAGCAGGCGCGGGTGCTTTCCCCAGGCCAGCGATCCGCCGAACTGCAAGGTCGGCAGCGGAAACAAGCTCGCGCGAGCGATGAAGCCCTTGTTGCGGTTGTTGTCCGGACCGATCCCCAAAAACCCGATGTCGGCTCGGGGATCGCTGCCCAGCTCTGCGCCGGTCATGCTCCCGAGCAATTCTTCGGGCCGACGCACGCGCTCGCAGTTGGCGACCAGGCCGGTCGGTGAATAGAGCGCGTCGGCGAAGCGCGTCTGCGTGCAGGGATCGCCGTTGACCACCCCGAGCGTCAATTCGATCGGCCGGATCGGGTTGTGCTCGCGGAACGTCGGCTTGAACTGAATCATCGCCCCGAGGTCGCTCCACGTGCCCGGGTACACGCGGCCGTTCGTCATCACCCGCGGGCGGGTCGTGAACCAGCTGATCGGTGTCGCGTGCTCCTCGTCCTCGATCCCGAAGGGCACGATGAACACGCCCGCGGTGATCTTGAAGCCCTCGCGGAACCAGCGAGGCGTCTGCTTCGCCCACACGAAGGGGTTGATCTCGAGCGCCGCGGACTCGACCAAGAGCTCGCGCCGGGCTGGCGCCAGGATGTCCTCGGTGCCCGCGGTGATGCGCGGGATCGACAGGTACTCGATCGAGATGCGGGCATAGACCGCGTCGGCCCAGATCGCCGCACCGAAGTAGAGCGTCGCCACGCTCGCGCCGAAGAAGGGCAGGGGAGCGACGCGCTCGAAGGTCCCCTCGCTGGTCCGCTCGCGGGTGTTGGTCCGCTCGGTCATCAAGAACGCCGAGCTCACGTAGCCGCGGATCTGCAGGATCGTCCCGCCCGCAGGGCCGGTGTCGGCGAGCTTGCCGGGGTCGAAGAAGCTCCCTCCGTCGCTACCCGCCGGCGCGGCGTTGGGATCCCAGTCGATCACCTTGCGTCGCTTCGGTGTGGCCGAGCCCGGCTCGGGCTGGCTGGAATCGCGCGAGGGCAGCTCCTCGATCGGCGGCATCGGGGGGACGCCCGAAGCTGCCTCTCCGGTCGGAGCGTCGAGCGGAGGAGCGTCGGCATCATCGAGCGAGTCGGGCGCGAAGAAGCCAGGATCGTCCGCGGGAGCATCGGGAGCCGTGACGTCGTCGGGATCGTCGTCTACGTCTGGCAGGCTCGGCGCGGGCGCAGACGTGGGCTCGGGCGCGGGCGTCGGGGGGCCGACGAGCAGCGCGAGCGAGACCAGCACGCTCATGCTCGATTCCTCTCGTGCTCGCGCGAACCGAGCGGGGCACGTCGTAGCGCGGACATGGACGGGCGCGGACTCTACCGCAGCGCCGCGCGGATGTGGTATCGGCAATGCATGTTCGCGTCGACGTCGGGGGTCCTCCGCTCGCGGGCAATTCGAGCCGCCACGCTGGTCACGCTGGTCGGGCTCGGCGGCTGCAAGGAGCAGGCGCAAGTCGAGCGAGCGGGCGACGGCACGATCCTCACCCCTTATC
Organism: uncultured Myxococcales bacterium; assembly: GCA_965649595.1. Taxonomy (GTDB): domain Bacteria; phylum Myxococcota_A; class Polyangia; order Nannocystales; family Nannocystaceae; genus Plesiocystis. Next base: position 10,781 of record CBFGLP010000097.1, read on the forward strand.
TGGCGATCGGCGAGACCTTGTCGGAGGACAGCGTCGACTCGCTCGGTGAGCTCGGGGCCGCGGTCGTCGAGGCCACGCAGCCCAGCAGCGAGCAGCCGGGCGCCGACGAGATCCTCGCGGCCGCCGGGCGCATCGCCAGCCCCGACATCGCGACCGCGCGCCTGATGTACCGCAAGATGAGCGAGGGCGTGATCGACTGGCTCGCCGCCCACCCCGACCAGCGCGAGGGCCTCGTGCTGATCCACTGCCCGATGACCTTCAACAACGAGGGCGCGTATTGGGTCCAGCGCGAGGGGCAGCTGACCAACCCCTACGAGGGCGCGATGATGCTCCGCTGCGGGGCGAAGATCGCTTGGGACGATCACCGCGACGGTGGACCGCCCGCGGGCGATGCCCCGGTCGAAGGAATGGAGGCGAAGTGATGCGGCGTCAGGCTCCGATCGCTCTCACGGCCGCGCTGCTCGTGCTCGTGGTCCCACGCAGCGCCGACGCAGGCAACGGCACGCACCCACGCACGCCGGTGGTCTGGACCGACACGGCTTGCCTGACGGTCATCGATCGCGGCCAGAGCCCGATCCACGCGCTCGACTACGACATCCCCTTCGAGGACGTCGACGTCACACCCGACGAGGTCGTCAACAGCCGCACCCACCAGTTCTTCGCGTTTTGCCGCCAGCACCACAGCGAAGAGATCCTGCCCGGTTGGATCAACGCGTCCGAGGTCGACGAGGCGACCATGTCCGGTCTCGCGCCGCTCGGCGGCGATCCGGTCGATCTCGAGTACGACGTGCTGACCAACAACCCCGAGTGGGCTGGCTGCTGGGCGCGGATCAACGGCGACGACGAGCGACGGCCGATCACCTTCGCGGCCGCGGCCGAGCCGGTCATGTGGGACACCACCGAGCTGCCCGCGGGCACCTACGTGGTCGAGGGCTACACCTACGAGCCATGGTTCAACGCCTGGTGGCCGCGGCCCGGGGTGTTCAAGATCGTCGACGACCCGGATCCCTCGCTCAGCCCACCGGCCGCCGCGATCACGCACGGCGAGCAGCTCGTCGAGCTCGGCGATCAGGCGATCGTGTCCGGCTGCGTCGACGCGGCCCCGGGCGCGACCATGACTGTCTCGTGGGCGCGCAGCGGGTTTGGGCAAGAGCCGGACTGGCAGACGATCGCCGCCGACGTGCCGGTCACGAACGGCGGCTTCGAGGTGCCCTTCAACCCGCCGATCGAGGCCGTGAACTACTCGCTGATGACGCGGGTCGACGTGGTCGATCCCTCGCAGCGCAGCTGGACCGCGTACTCGCTCGCGTACATCTCGGTCGTCGAGACCAGCGGGGACGAGACCGATGGCTGCGAAGACGGCGGGTTCGTGGTCAACCCCTGCGACACCGAAGGCGGCTCGGAGGGCACGGGCAGCGAGGGCACTGACGAGGTCGGCAGCGAGTCGGGCGAAGGGCCGGCGCTCGATGAGGGGGGGTCGTCGGGGTGCGGGTGCACGAGCACGACGCCCGGGACCGGTTGGACGGGCGCGCTCGTATTGCTGGGGCTCGCGGCGGTGCGGCGTCGGTCCCGTAGCGACGAGTAGCACTGGGTACGCGTAGGGTGGCCACTTGGCGCCTCCCGCGTGTCTCCATTGGCCAAGCTCGAGTCGCCACTCGAGCTTCCTGAGGCGACGTTGCGCTTGCCGTGCTGCACCATGTCACGGACGACGAATGAATGGTGCAACCATAATTGTATCTTCGCGTTCGCGTGATCGGTATGGTATGATGTGCTATGTATGGTTGTGAAATTGCTGAATCAGCGAAAGGATAGGTCATGTCGATACTGCTCTGGATTCTCTTTGGCATCCGCGTCTCTGCTGCCATTGCCTGGGCCGACGGAGAGCTGGCCGATGAGGAAGTGGCCGCGATCGAGCGATTGATCGACCACCCCAGCATCGCTGCCGATGACCGGGAGATGGCGCTAGAATGGCTCGCAGCGCCGGTCGAGTTCGATGAGGGCGAAGTCGGAGAACTGAGCAAGAACCAGCAGGTAGTAATATATAGGCTCGCCCTTCGAATCGCGCGAAGTGACAAAGATCTGGTCGATGAAGAGTGGGCGCTCTTGGACCATATCCGTGACGCGCTCGGGCTCTCGGTCGAGCAGGCGCTAGAGATCGAAGCCGAGGTGCCCGGGTACGATTGATGGAGCAGGTGCCTCTGCTAGCCCTTGCCCAACCAGCCCGCGAACAAGCGCTGCATGATCGGCGCGATGAACCAGGTCATCATTGGTACCACGATCGCCGTGAGCAGCAGCGTCTGCATCGGCATCGGCAGCTCGCCGATCAGTGGTCGCATCATGAAGATCAGCGCGGTCAGGACGGGGTAGAGGCCCAACCAAGTGACGAAGGCCACCTTGTAGCGAGGGGGTGGGCCAGGCGGTCGCTGCGTAGGCATGGTCATGGTCGTGGGTCAAACGGCGTACGGTCGGCACGCCCGCCGTTCTCTGCGGCTGTTCGCGTTGCGGCTTGCAACGTTGCAAGCCGCCGCCACTACGCCTCTCACGCTCGCTTCAGCAACGCAAGTGGCCGTAATCGTTGCACAATCGAGGGCGCGCCGCTGGTCCGTGGCTCGCATCGGGGCGGCACCGTGAAGCTCCTGAGCGCGGCGTTCTTCTTGAGTATCGCCCTGTTGGCGCTGACCCTGCTCACCGGGCAGTGAGCGCACCACACGAGCACCCGAGTCAGCCGGTCGAGAACCTCGCCTCGAGCTCGCGGTGGAGCGCGAGGTAGTCGGCGGCCATTCGCGTGCTCGAGAACTCCCCGCGAGCCAGCGCGGCGGCGTCGGTCGACATCGCCAGCAAGCGCTCGGGGTGCTCGCACAGGTCCGTGACCGCGGCCACCAGCGCTTGCGGGCCGAGGCGTGGATCGACGCGGATCCCCACCTCGCGGCCCTTCGCCTCGGCGGTCGTGAAGATCTCGCGGATCGGCGGTCGGTCCGGGCAGACCAGCGGCAGCCCGCACGCGAGCCCATCGAGCAGCACGAGCGGCAGATCGATGCGTCGGTGGACCTTGTCCGCCAACCACAGCTGGATCGCGCAGCGTCGCATCAACGCGCGCATGTCCGGCACCTCACCGAGCAGCTCGACGCGACCCGAGCCGATCGCACCAGCGAGCTCGCGGCCGAGCCGGAGCCGCTCGCTCTGATCGATCACCAGGTCCGGTCGACAGGCGATCACCAGCTTCCACCCGCGCAAGCCTGGCTCGCTCAACACTCGGGCCAGCTCGATCAGGCGATCCGCCGCGCCGACGTCCAGCTCGCCCGCGTAGAGGATCGCGTGTCGACGCACGAGCTCACCCGGGTTGGCGATCCCGTTGGTGGGCTCCGGGTGCACGCCTGGGTGGATCCGATGCACACGAGCGGCAGCGATGCCGGTCCCGAGCAGGCGATGGCGCGTGTCGTCCGAGAGCGCGACCACGGCATCGAGCGCGTCGAGCATGCGGGCGCAGGTCTCGAGCCCGGTCGCGCAGGTCAGCGTCTGGGCGACCGGGGCCGGGCGCCGTCGCGCGGCCGGGCGAGGCTGACTGCCGCGCAGCAGCGAGCCGGCCATCGACAGCCACGAGCGAGCTCCGACGGTCGCTCGCTCGGCCAAGCTAGTCGTCGAAGGAGTGCCCCCACGCTCGGGTGCGGCGACCAGGCCAGCGGCGATCCGCTCGGTCAGTGGACCCGCAGCGAAGAACAAGTGCACTGGTTGGCGTCGACGCTCCGAGCTGATCAGCGCGACGGCGATCGCCGAGCGCTCGAGCCAGTCGTTCGCACGACCTTCGGCGAGTCGACCCGGAAGCCGCGGCACGTAGACCAGCTCGTCGCCGAGGCTCGGTCGCCGTAGAGGGCGGCGAGGATCGCCGAAGTAGCTCACGGGCTGCTCGGGCAGCGCTGGGATCAGCTCGCGTAGCAGGGCCGGACCGCCATCGAGGGTCGGACCGTAGAGCGGCCGCGAGACCAGCAGCCAGCGCGCGTCGAGTCGCTCACTCATGCGGGTCGGCAGGTTAACAAGAGCGGAGCTGGGCGCGAGCATCATGTTGCGCCTCGCGCGCGAGCGCTGCTGGGCGGGAGTTCAGGGGGTCTCGCAGCGAGGTTGCCCCGCCCGCCGAGTCGGCACGCGCGGGGACAGTCTGGGCCCAGGCGAGCCGCATCGACCCCTCACCCCACTCACAGAGCGACTTTGGTCCCGCCGGCTCGACCCCCGCGGGAGCGTCGTTTGACGGCGCCGCAGCGGCTACCTATCGTTCGCTCGGGCCCATAGCTCAGTCGGTCAGAGCGGCCGGCTCATACCCGGCTGGTCCCAGGTTCGAGCCCTGGTGGGCCTACTCCCCCTCTCCGACACACGGCCGTCGTCACGACGCCCGTGTGCAGCAGCGAGCACCCTGACAACCCCCCACTCTCAAAACCCCGAAGCTCCCCGGCCGCAGCGCTCTGCTCGCTCCGCTCGGCCGTTCGGCTTCGGCACGAACGCGGAGGTGAACCAGTGAAGGATCAGATCGAAGCGCTCTATCGCCTGCAGAAGCAGGATCGGCGTGTCGTCTCGATCGAGCGCAAGCTGGCAGCGATCCCGCGCCGGCTCGAGGAAATGGACCGCGACCTCGCCAAGCTCGAGGCGATGCTCGGCAGCGAGCTGAGCAAGCTCGAGGACAGTCGAGGGTTCCGCCGCGACCAAGAGCGCCAGCTCGAAGAAGAGCAGGAGCAGATCCGCAACAGCAAGTCGCGGATGTCCAACGTCAAGACCCCGCGCGAGCTCAACGCTGCCCAGCGCGAGCTCGAGTCGACCCGGCGCCTGGCGGACAAGCGGTCCAAGGAGCTCGGCGAGATCGAGACCGCGATCACGGCGGCCGAGGGCCGCATCCGTGGGCTCCAGTCGGGCCTCGACGAGCTGCGCGAGCAGTTCAAGGGCGAGCGCGCTCGCTTGGTCGAGGAGCAGACGCGGCTCCAGGAGTCGCTGGCCAAGGGCCAAAAGACGCGCAAGAAGCTGGTCGCGGCCGTCAACGATCAGCTGCTGCGCCGCTACGAACGGATCCGCAAGCACGGCGGCGGGATCGGCTTCGTGCCGGTCCGCGAGCGTCGCTGCGCCGCCTGCAAGATGGCCGTCGCCCACCAGACCTACGTCTCGCTGCGCAACGCCGAGATCATCGTCAACTGCGAGAGCTGCGGGCGGCTGCTCTACTGGGGCGGGCTGTTCCCCGAGGACGAGAAGAAGCACGAGCCCAAGCCCAAGGACGCCCCCGCGCCCAAGAAGCGCAGCAAGGGCGACGAAGGCGACGAAGGGGTCGCGAGCGAGCCCGGGCTGGTTTAGCCCCCCCGCAGGCGTCGGAGACTCAGCCACGCACGGCCGCTTCGCGGCCGCGAGGTCGCATGCGACCCGCTTCGCGTTTTTGGTTGCCTGGTTTCGGGTTCGCAGGGTCCGTTTGGCCCCCCGGAGGGGGGCTGGTGCCATCGCCTCGAGTCGCGTCGCAGCGTGGGCTCGGGCCACCTCAAGGTGCGGGTTCGTCGAGCGCGCGAGCCAATTCGGGGCAGCGGTAGTCGTCGGGGTGCTCGCGCAGGAACTCCTCGATCGCCTCGCGCTCCGCCTCGCTGCGACCGAGCGCGCGCAAGGCCTTGATCCGCCCGAAGCGGGCCTCGGGCGCGACCGCGAGCGAGCCCCCCGGCTCGAGGTAGAGATCGTAGGCGGCGAGGGCTCCTTCGGCGTCACCCATCGTCAGCAACAGGTCACCCAAGCGCATCGGAGCGATGGCCGCCTCGCGGCTGTCGGGGAAGCGATCGATCAGCTCACGATAGAGCCGCACCGTCTCGGGGAAGTTGCGAGCCATGCGGTTGCGCTGCGCGAGCTCGGCGAGCTCCGCTGCACTCGAGCCGCTGGTCTTGCGCGAGCTGCTCGACTCGCCGCGCACGCGTGGGCTCGGCAGCGTCGCCTCGAGCCGCTCGCCCGCCTGCAGCTCGAGCTCGACGGCTCGCTCGCCCTCGCCCAAGCGATGCTGACCCGAGGGCGCCAGCAAGGCGACGGGCGCCGCGGTCAGCTCGTGCTCGTCGAGCTGCACCGGCGTGGACGTGGGCTCGGTCAGGTCGAGCTGGCCGAGCCGCTCGACGGGCACACGCCACAAGCCCGAGAGCGCGATCACGAAGCTCGCCCGCTCGCGCGAGCGCTCGGACATGGCGGTCACGCCAGCGCCCGCTGGATCGAGATCGATCGCCTCGCCAGCGCTCAAG
>CBFGLP010000098.1:0-3248 GCA_965649595.1 uncultured Myxococcales bacterium
CAACCTCGAGGCCGCCGACGAGATCGCCGAGCAGCTGCGCCTGCGCAACGTCGGCGGGTTGATCATCATCGACTTCATCGACATGGACCGCGAGTCCAACCGGCGCAAGGTCTATCGCCGGCTGCAGGAGGCCCTGCGGAAGGACCGGGCCAAGGCCCACATCACCAAGATCTCCGAGATGGGCTTGGTCGAGATGAGCCGCAAGCGGACCCGCGAGAGCCTCGAGCGCCGACTCGCGACCACCTGCCAGGTCTGTGGTGGGAAGGGCTACCACAAGAGCCCATCTACGGTCGGCTACGAGATCCTTCGGCAGATCCGGCGCGAGGGTGAGCACAAGCCCGGCGACTCGATCGTCGTGAACGCCCACCCGGACGTTGCCGAGCTGATGAACGGCCCAGAGCGGCCCGCACTCGATCACACGGTCAAGCGCTTGCAAAAGGCGATCGAGGTCCAGGGACGCAAGGGCTTCCACCCCGAGAAGTACGAGATTCGGGGCAACAAAAAGTCGACCCGGCGCGAAGCAGACTGAGCCGCGCACACTGGGCCACAGAGTGCCCGGGGGGCCACCGAGCCCCCCCGGGGGGGGACCCGGAATCAGACAACAAAGAACGCGAAGCGCGGGTCGCTGGCGACCTCGCGGCCGCGAAGCGGCCGTGCGTGGCAGAGTGCAGGTCGACTGCGGGGGGCTGAGGAAATCCTGATACGCTGCGCTCGCTGGTCGTTCTCGACCGGCGAGAGGCGGCTCCACGTGGGCGACTCGAACGACTCGAACGAGAACAAGTCCGAGCGACGCAAGGCCGAGCGGGTCCCGATCAACCGCGAGTTCGGGCAGCTTGGTGAGGACAAGACCACCTGGGTGTCCGATCTCTCCGAAGGCGGTGTGTTCGTGCACAGCCGCGATCGCTTGCCGGTGGGATCGACGATCGAGCTGCGCTTTACCGTGTTGCTCGACGACCCAGTGCTGATCGAAGCGGTCGGAACCGTCGTTCGCCACTCCGAGCACCCACGTGGCATGGGTGTAGCGTTCGCGGCGGTGAGCGAGGCGATGGCCCTGCGCATCCAGGACGTCCTCGCCCGACCACGCGGCGCGGGGGCGCCGTCGCGCAAGTCCTCGTTGGCCGCTCCGCTCGCTCCGCTCGAAGCGGGGGGCTTCGCGGCTCGGTCGCTCACGCGCGAGCAGTTCGAGCACGCGACGACTGGCGCCTATCCGCGCGTCGGCTCTCCGGCTCCCGTCACTACGCCGGACCCGCTCGATGACGACGAGGAAGACGAGCACACGAGGGTGTTCACCGTCCCCAACGTGGACTCGCTGCGAGGGCCGGCCAATGCAGCGAGCTCCTCGGCAGCCGCGAAGGTGGTGAGCCCTCCGAAGGTCAGCGCTCCCGCGGTCGAGAAGGTGGTGAGCCCTCCGAAGGTCAGCCCGCCCGCGGTCGAGAAGGTGGTCAACCCGCCCACGGCTCAGAAGGCCTCGCCGCCGCGCTTCGCCCCACCGCCCCCATCGGTGGGGCGCCGCTCGGGCGGCACCGACGACTGACTATCTTGCCCTCGCCGGAACGGAGGGCCACACTCCCGCCGTGGGACTCGGCAAGCGCCTCTGGGACGTCGCCCGCTCGAACGCGACCGACTTCGCCAGCGCGTTCACGCGTGACCCCGACGCGAGCGAGCGTGCTCGCTTCGACAAAGAGCTCGAGGACGAGATCGAGCGCGAGGTGAAGGACACGCTCGGGGCCAAGGCCGGCCGGCGAGCGCGCAAGGTTGCCGACGCAGCCGAGGACGCATGGGAGCGTGCCTTTGAAGCGGCGCAACAGCGTCAAGCCAGCGGTGGTGGCTCGACCGTGCGCGGGCGCCCGAGCCAGCGCGAGATCGAGGGCTGGTACCGAACGCTGGAGGTGCCCGCCGACGCCGAGTGGGCGATTGTTCGCAAGTCCTATCGGCGCTTGGTTGCGAAGTACCACCCGGACCGCTTCGCGGACGACCCGACCAAGTACGAGGCCGCGACCGAGGTCGCTCGCAAGATCACGCTGGCGTACAACGGGCTCAAGGAAGTCCGCGGCGAGAGCTGAGGGGGGTGGGCTGGTTCGCAGCCGCCCGCGGCTGAAGGCCGGTCATTCGTCCTCGTCGTCGCGTTTCTTGTTGCCGATCAGCGAGCGTCGGATCAGCCACCACGTGCCCTTGCGGGTCGCCTTCGCGGCCTCCTTGCCGATCCGCTGCGCGCCGGCCTGGATGCCTGCCTTGACCCGACCTTGCAGGGTCGCTCGCGCTTCCTCATGCTCGCGGCGGCGCTGCTCGAGCAGATCACGCACCATCACGCCGACGGCGAGCCCGAGCAGGACGGCCACGGCGACGAGGACGACCAGGATCTCGATCGGCACCTCGGGAGTGTACGACGGCGCGGGCGGGATCCGACGGATTGCTAGCTGGCGAACACTTCGTCGAGCGTGGTGGCTCGCAGCACGCGCTCGGCCCAAGTGTCGAGCTCGTCGAGGGTGGCGTCCTCCATGCGCGCTCGGACCTGCGGGGGCAGCTCGCCGAACTTCAGCGCGAGCAGCTTGGTGAGCATGTTGACCTGGCCTTTGACTTGGCCTTCGACTTGGCCTTCGACTCGACCTTCGACTCGACCTTTTTGGACGTATAGCTCGGCTAGCGTCATGACTGCCTCCTCGGCCTTGGGGGCTACCTTCTGAAGCTTGGCACGAAATTGGGACCAGGAGAACTCGTCGAGGATCAGCCAGATGTAGCGACTCAGGATCTCGGCGTCGGGCGCCTGTGCCGCTTCGTCGAGCGTGCTGGCCCACGCATCGAGGCTCTCGAGCAGCCGTTCGAGGTCCCGTCCGTCACGGAGGAACCACAAGGCGACCTTCTGAACCGAGGGCAAGCTCGAGCTCAGCAACTCGACGTCGCTCCGGTGCATGAGATCCTCGACCTGCAGGCGGTAGTCCGGCAAGAACTGCATGAAGTCGGGATTGTCGACAACCTCGGGATCAAACAACTCATGGAATCGACACGGAGCCGTCCAGCCTCCGAGTGCATGGCTGAGCAACACCGGAATGATCGCTGGTAGGCGACCATTCTCGCCGACGGAGCGGCGACTCGGATTGTTGCTCTTGCGGAAGCGCTCCCAGATTCGGAGCATGCACGCGAGCATCCGCAACGGCATGTCTGGATCGTTGGTGCTCTGGTGCTCGAGCAGCACGTAGATCATCGCGGGGCGGCCACTGGTGAGCTCCACCGAGAAGAGCCTATCGCTA
>CBFGLP010000099.1:0-2184 GCA_965649595.1 uncultured Myxococcales bacterium
TGCAGCACGAAGAGCACGTCGGCCAGCGTCATCGCCTCGACCTGATCGTGGGTCACGTAGATGCTGGTCGCCTGCAGCTCGTCGTGCTGCTTGCGGATGTCGACGCGCACCTGCGAGCGCAAGGCCGGATCGAGGTTGGACAGCGGCTCGTCGAACAAGAACAACGCAGGGCGCCGGACGATCGCTCGACCCATAGCGACCCGCTGCCGCTGCCCGCCGCTGAGATCCCGCGGCAGGCGATCGAGCAGGTGCGCGATGTCTAGCATCTTGGCGACCTCGTCAACCCGCTGGCGCATGGTCGCCGCGTCGGTGTTGCGCAAGCGCAGCCCAAACTCGAGGTTCTTGCGCACGCTCATGTGCGGGTAGAGGGCGTAGGACTGGAACACCATCGCGATGTCCCGCTCGCGCGGCTCGAGCTCGGTGACGTTGCGATCACCGAACCAGATCGACCCCTCGCTGACCCGCTCGAGCCCGGCGAGCAGTCGCAGCAAGGTCGACTTGCCGCAGCCGCTCGGACCGACCAGCACCGCGAAGCTGCCCGCGGGGATGTCGAGATCGACGCCGCGCAGCACCTGCGTGGCGCCGAAGCGCTTGACCACCTGGTTTACCCGGACGCCGACCATGGCGGGCTCAGGGGACGCTGACCCAGTCGGCCTCGGGGACGAGGATCACCGCGCGCATCGGCTCGATGCTCACGTCGATCGTACCGTCGGCTGCGACCGTCCAGGTGTCACCGCTCAGCGCGTCCTTGAGCACGGTCCCAGGTGGCGCGACCACGGGCATCGCGTTGCCCTCGAACGCGGTGTGGCTCGCGTGCGCCTGATTGGAGTTGATCACTACCAGCGAGTAGCCGTTCTTGTTGGTCCCGCCGTTGCGCTCGAACGCGAAGATGCCGGCGTCCTCCTCGTCGCCGGTGCGAGCGGTCGCCCAGGTGACCGCCCACGCGCCGCGGCGCAGCGACGCGTAGGTCTGGCGAACCTTGGCCAGCCGCGCGATCCACTGGAAGGTCGGGTTGGTCGTGTCGTAGCCGCTGAGCCAGAGATCCTCGCGGTTGGCCGGGTCGTTGCCGCCGGCGAGCTCTTGCTCGGTCCCGTAATACAGGCAGGGCACGCCGGGCGCCGTGTAGGTGAAGAGCAGCGCGTTGTGCAGCAGCGCCCGCCGCTGCTCCTCGGGCAGCGTACGCACGCCATACAAGAAGCGCGGGACGTCGTGGTTATCGAGGAAGTTGACCGGGATGTCGGCCGGCGCGACGCCGATGCCGGCCTCGGGCGCGACCGTGCCCCAGTTGGTCGCGCGCGCGTTCCAGAGGTTCTGGATGCGATCGGTCGACTGCGCCTGCTGAAATACGTCGCGGACGGCCTGAAAGTGCTGCGGGAAGTAGAACACGCTGTCGAGCATGTCGCCGGTCAGCGCCGGGCCATCGGCGGCGCAGTCGGCCTCGTGGGGCTCGGGCGGGAGCTGCTTGGTGAACGATCCGACCAGATCGTCGCGCCCGTCGAACGCCTCGCCGAACATGAAGAATTTGGTCTTGCCCCTCTGCCCGAGCCGCTGGCGGAGCCGCTGGGCAAAGTAGCGCCAGAACTCGTACTCGACGTGCTTGATCGTGTCGATGCGAAACCCGTCGGCGTCGGTCTGCTCGATGATCGCCGCGTAGACGTCGACGAACGCCCGCTTGACGTCGCAGCGGGTCGTGTCGACGTCCTTGAGCCCGCCGGGGAAGTCGCCGTGCAGCAATTGATCCTGGACCTCGAAGTCGAGCGTGCGGCCCCTGCGATTGTAGACCTCGGGGTTGCGGAACACCCCAGGGCTCGGCGGCATGTGGTTGCTGGCCGGATCGCTGGCGAAGATGATCGGCGCCGGGCCAGCCTCGCCGAGCGAGGTGAACGCCTGAATCCCGCGCTCGTCGAAGTCGGGATCGTACTCGTTGATGTAGGTGACCGGCGAATCGACGCCGTTACCCTGCAATTGCTCGTCGGGGTGCCCGTTTAGGTTGATGTCGTAATAAAACAATTGCCCGACGTGATTTGTGACGATGTCGATGATCACCTTCATGTCGCGCGCGTGGGCTGCGTCGACTAGCCGGCGCAGCGCGACGAGGTCACCGAAGTGGGGGTTGAGCGAGGTGAAGTCCTGCGCCCAGTAGCCGTGGTAGCCGTCGACGTCGGCGTCGGTCTCGACGTTGCG
>CBFGLP010000100.1:0-3626 GCA_965649595.1 uncultured Myxococcales bacterium
GGTTGAAAGCCGAACTCGCCGAGCAGCACGTGCACGTCGCTCTCGCGCCCGAACGTCGCGTACGCTCCGATGTACTCGCCGGGGTTCGGTTGCGCGGGCGAATAGGCGGCGGCGCCGTAGAGGTGCGGGCCGTAGATCAAGAAGTCACCTTCGGGCCGGGGGTGCACGGTCATCGGGAACACCCCGATCCCGTCGATGCCCGGGTTGTCGTAGACGACCAGCAGATCGGGCGCGAGCTCGTGCAGGAACGCGGCTGCCTCGGTGTGGAAGGGCGTGAGCACGTCGAGCTTCCACTGCTGGATGTCGTTGGTGCTGCCCCAGCCAGGCTCGTTGAGGATCTCGAGCGCGACGATCCCGGGGTGATCGGCGAGCCGCTCGCCGATCTTCGCCCACATGTCGAAGAACTCGTCTTGCAGCTGATCTTCGTTGGCCCAGAAGCGATCGAACGCGCCGCGGACGTCCGGGTCGGTCACGTACGCGAGGCCCCACTGCGAATTCGGGCACTCGTGCCAAGGCGCGTCGGGATCGGCGACGGACCAGAGCGGGAAGCCATCGCCACAATATTGGCGGCTCCACACGTCCTGATGGAAATCGACGATTACGCGCAGACCATTTGCCCAGGCGGCGTCGACCATCGCTTCATAACGATCGAGGTATTGCTCGTCCCACACGTCGCGCTCGGGCTCGAGCGCCTCCCACGAGAAGAGCAGGCGGGCGGTGTCGAGGCCCCAGCCGCGCATGCGGGCGAAGTACACGTCGGCGTCGGCGCGGAATTGGTCGAGCGGGATGTCGTCGGTGATCGGGAAGGGCACGAAGGGCGGCGTCTTGTTGCGGTTGCCGGTGTTGACGCCGCGCATGATCACGTCGCGGCCCAGCGCGTCACGCAGCACGCCGGCTTCGCTCATGACCAGGCGAGCGTCGGCCAGCTCGACCGGGGGGATCGGCTCGGCGCACGAGCCCGGCAGCTCGGGGGTGCCCGTGTCGGTGTCGGTCTCGCTGGTCGTGTCGGTCTCGGTCTCGCTGGTCGTGTCGGTCTCGCTCTCGCTGTTCGAAGCCTCGTCGTTGGTTTCGCCCTCGTCGGCGCTGGGACCCGAGCAGGCGAGCACGGCGAGGGGAACGAACGCGAGGTAGCGAGCAGGCGAGCGAAGCATGGGCGGATGGTAGCTACCTGCCCGGGCTGGTAGCTAGCGCAGCGCCGCGGCGCGGACCGGGCCCGCAGGACCGCGCGCGAGCCCGCATGCGTGGGCGACCTCGTCACGATAATCGAGCCAGCGCTCGAGCACCTGCACCATCGCTTCGAGGACCGCCCGCCGCTGCTCGACCGGGCCGTGGTCGAGCAGGCACCGCCAAGCCGCCGCTCGGTGCTCGCCTTCGACCTGCTGGTGAGCCTTGGTGAGCGCGAGCGACTCGAGCGGGAGCCCGTAGTGCACGACCAATGGGTGCTGCTCGAGCGGCGTGACCGGTCGCTTGCTCGCGCTCGGATCGAGCTCGCCTCGCTCGTAACGGGTGCCCTCGAGGAAGAGCGTGACGACGGCGGCCGCGATCGCCCAGCCCTTGCCGAGCGTCGCGTCGTCGATGCAGCCGCGATAGCGGCGGGCGGCCGGGAGCAGCTCGACCGCCTCGAAGCGGGCGAGGTCCATGCCGAGCCCGCGTGGGTAGTCGAGGAAGAGCTCGGGGTGCGGTCGACCGGCGATCAGGCCCCCGGTCTCTTCCTCGTAGAGGTTCTCGGCCAGCTCGCGTCGGACCGCGGGGATCGGGCACTGCACATAGGCGCGCCCGACCAGGACCGGGAAGTCGCGCACGTACACGCCGTACTCTTGCTCGAGGTGGATGTGGAGGAGCTCGCGGGGGACCAGACCCGAGGTGAAGCCCGGCCAGGCCCAGTGGTGCTTGCGCTCCATGATCTTCAACAGGGCCTCGCGAAACTCGTCACGGGTCATGACTGGAGCATGACCCGAAGGGGCGGGGGTGGCCCGTTCCTAAGCGAACACGGCGACGGTCTGGCGGCTCAGCGCGACCAGCTTGCCGCTCGGGCTCCACAGCGTGGCATGAGCGTTCACCCATCCCCCGATCGCTCGGTCGGTGTCGGCATGGAAGTACCACCAGTCGTCGCTGCGGGCCTGCTCGTCCACGTCGGCGAGCTCGAGCATCCAGCTCATCGAGCTGGCCGGGCCCGGCTTGCGCAGCTGCTGCAGCGCCGGCGCTGGCCAGGCGTCGACGAGCGCGGCGACGTGGCTCGGGCCCGCCGCGCCCGACTCACGAAGGCGGCACCAACCACCAAATTCGTGCATCGGCGAGCGAGCGAAGGGGATCTGACCGACCGCCCAGCGTAGCTCGAAGTGCTGCGTGAAGGTCGGCATCAGGCCCTCGATGAAGGGCATCGAGGTCAGCCCGTCCGGACCCGGTACGCTCGGGCGCGGGCGGCCCTCGACTGCCATCTCCGAGGGTCGATCGGCGGCGAAGCTGCCGGTCACGGTGCAGCGGATCGTCTGACCCTGCAGCACGCGGGCCTCGAGCACGCTGGCAGACTGGCCGTGGCGGAGCGCTTCGACGCGGACCTCGATCGGACCGGGTCCGATCGGGCCGACGAACGCGACCAGCAGCGAGCGGGGCCGCCTCGTTGGCTCGACCTGCATGCGCATGCGCTCGAGCGCGAGCGCGACCGGCAGGCCTCCGAAGGTCGAGCGCCCCTGCGTCCAGTCGGATGGGACCTCGACGGTGGCGGGGCCAGGCTCTGATGCGCGGACGCGAGCGAGCAGCTCGGTGAACGATGTGGGCATTCGGGCCCCTGTGTGACCGGGCTCGTCCCGCGTGGCAAGCCCTTCCTGCTGCGAACTGGCGAAGATCGACGCGCCCGCGGTACCCTGACCGCTGGTCGCGAGCACTCGCGCAGATCGAATGACTCAGCTCAATCTCCAGCAGCTCCTCAAGGCAATGCTCGATCAGGGGGCGACGGACCTCCACATCACGACCAACTCACCACCGATGCTGCGCCTCGATGGTCGCTTGGTCCCGCTGCGCACGCCTCCGCTCAAGCCCGATGACACCAAGGCGCTGTGCTACTCGATCCTCTCGGACAAGCAAAAGCACCGCTTCGAGGAGGATCTCGAGCTCGACCTCTCGTTCGGCGTAAAGGGCCTCGCGCGCTTTCGGGCCAACCTCTACGTACAAAAGGGCGCGGTCGCTGGCGCCTTTCGTCTGATCCCCTTCCAGATCCGCAGCTTCGAGGAGCTCAAGCTGCCCGACATCGTGCGCGACCTGGCCCGCAAGCCGCGGGGGCTCGTGCTCGTGACCGGCCCGACCGGCTCGGGCAAGAGCACCACGCTGGCCGCGATGATCGACATGATCAACAAGGAGCGGCGTGATCACATCATCACGCTCGAGGATCCGATCGAGTACCTGCACACGCACCAGAAGTGCCTGGTCAACCAGCGCGAGATCGGGGCCGACTCGACCAGCTTCCACCGCGCGCTCAAGTCGATCCTCCGCCAGGATCCCGACGTCGTGCTGATCGGTGAGATGCGCGATCCCGAGACGATCTCGGCCGCGCTGACGGTCGCCGAGACCGGCCACCTGACCTTCGCCACGCTGCACACCAACAGCGCGCTGCAGACCATCAACCGCAT
>CBFGLP010000101.1:0-7624 GCA_965649595.1 uncultured Myxococcales bacterium
CGGTTGGTCGCGGCCACCCACAAGGATCTACACAAGCTGGTCGCCGAGGGGCTGTTCCGCGAGGACCTGCTCTACCGCCTGAGCGTGATCCAGACTCGCCTGCCGCCCTTGCGCGAGCGTCGCGACGACATCCCCGAGCTGGTCCGGCACTTCTGCTCGATGCTCGGCGACGACATGGGCCGGCACATCGCTAGGATCGCCGACGATGCGCTCGACGTGCTCACCAACTACCGCTGGCCAGGCAACGTCCGCGAGCTCCGCAACGTGGTCGAGCGCGCGCTGGTGCTCGGTGACGGGCCAGTGCTCGAGCTCGACGATCTCCCGCCCGAGCTGCAGCACGCGAGCCCGCCGGTCGAGCAACCCGCGGGCGTCGCGGCGATGTTTGCCAGCAATAAGGTGATCCCGCTCGCCGATCTCGAGCAGATGGCGATCGAGGCTGCGCTCGAGGCCACCGGGAACAACAAGGCCCGCGCCGCGGCGCTGCTCGGGATCGATCGCACCACGCTCTATCGAAAGCTCAAAGAGCAGGGCAAATGAGGCTTCTTTGGCCCCCCGCAGGCGCCGTGCACTCTGCCACGCACGGCCGCTGCGCGGCCGCGAGGTCGCTGGCGACCTCGCGGGGCTGGTTCTCGGTTCGCAACGGCTCGTTGGGCCCCCCAGTGGGGGGCCTGGTCCTTTGTCCGGACGGCCGTTGTCCGGACGGCCGTTGTCCGGACGACAATCAGTTCAGCCGAATGATCCGGGCGCGGACGATCGCGTCGCCATCGGTGCGAATGTCCACCCCGCCCTCGCGGGCGTGCAGCTCGATCCGGTCCGCGCCGAGCCGCAGCGTGCCAGGAGTGTCGACAGCCACGTTGGCTTGGAGCAGGCGCAGCTGCGGACCTTCGGGCGAGTGTGTGATCTGCAAGAGCGGGCGCCCGTCGGGGCCCGTCACCACCAGCGCCTCGCCCGAGCCGAGCCGCAGCTGAGCCGACTCCGGCTCGATCGCTTCTAGCTCGACCTCCGCCGGGATCGGGGCCGAACGCTCGAGCCCCGCGAGCACCCCGACGACGACCGGCTCCGGCCAGTTGTCGGGCTTGCTGACCAGCACCTTCTGACCCGCTCGGATGCGCAGGTCGGCGAGCGTCGGCAGCCAAGCCGCGGCCGGCTTGCCCTGATCATCCGTCACGCTCACGAGCACCCGCCGGGGAAGGTGTGGGTGATGGGTGTCCACGCACTCGCCAACCAGCGTGCCAGCGCCGAAGCGCGTAGCGTGGACCCGGCTGGCCTGCTCGAGCAGCTCTTGCAGCATCGGGCCGATGCTGGTGGTCGACGGTGCTGGCTCGCCCGCCTCCTCGATCGTCGGGGCGCTCGCGCTCGTCGGGTCGGTAGCTTGGTGCTCTCGGTCAGCCACGTCGGGAGCGTACAGTCCGACTCCGGCTGAAAAAACCTGCAAGCCCGATCCTCGACGGGCCGACACGGGGGCATGCGACCCGCAAGCTCCATCCTCCCCACCCTGATCGCCCTACCCCTGAACGGATGCCTCCAACCGCCCGAGCTCGCCCTCGACGAAGCTCCGACCCCACCGGATCTGGGCACGATCGACACCTGGGCGCCGGTCGAGGATCCACCCCTCCAGCCAGATCCGGGGCCCGACCCCGACGGCGGGCTCGACGATGGGCCGCCCTCGACATCTGACGAGGGCGGCGGATCTGGGGCTCCGCTCGATGCGCCCGACCCTACGATCGCCCAGCTACGGATCAGCGAGGCGCTGATCGATCCCGAGGGTAAGGACGGCGCGCTCGAGGGACCCGAGTGGATCGAGATTCACAACCCCGGCCCTGAGCCGGTCCACCTCGATAGCCTGATCATCCGTGCCCTGTCCTGGCCAACGCTCGACGCCGACGAGCTCGGCCTGGCCGGCGTCACGCTGGCAGTCGACGGGCTGCTGATCATCCGTCGCTGGGCAACGGATGTCGCCCCCCTGCCCGCCCCGATCTTCGACCCTTCGTTGATCGAGGTTGGCTTCTCGCACTCGGGCGGTCTGCGCAACGACGACGGCGCGGTCGGGCTGAGCACCGTTGAAGGTCCGATCGACGCGCTGATCTACGGAGCACCGCAGCGAGCGCCCTTCGATGATCCGACCCAGTGGTCTGGCGATCCCGCGCCCGCTCCGGACAGTGGATGGAGCCTCTGTCGACTGAGCACCGACGATCACGATGACTCGACTGATTGGTCGATCTGTAATCCCTCGCCCGGAAGCGTGGATATCGACTCCCCGTCTGGCTCCGACGACGAGGCGAGCGCCAGCGAGGGCACGTCGGACACCGACATCACCGAGACCAGCGACACGGGGGACGAGCCTGCTGAACCCGATCCGCTGCCGGATCCCATCGCCGAAGGAGCTCTGGTGATCGTCGAGGTCCTAGCTAATGCTTCCGGTCCATCGTCGGATGAAAAGCATTGGGAATTCATCGAGTTGATCAACATTTCCGATAATCAAGTCGAGCTCGCCGACGCGCGGATCCTCGACGACGTGGCCCCCGATGCACCAGGCTCCGACCCACTGGTGTACCGAAGCGGTGACGGTGGCTGCGACTCCCTCACCTGCCTCGCCCCCGGACAACGCGCGCTGATCGTCGGCAACCAGTGGTCGGGCGACGCGGGCTCGACGTTGGTGCTCGAGACCGACGACAGCACGATCGCCGATGGTGGATTGACCAACACCGAGCCGGTCGTCTTGCGTGACGCGCTCGGCTCGGTCGTCACCACGTTCCGGGTGTGGCCGGAGCCCGCGAGCGACCCAGTGCCCGGGGATGGTCAGAGCCTCCACCGCGTGGAGCCGACCCTCGCGGACGAGCCGAGCAACTGGGAGCTCGCCGGACCGACCCCGGGCACCTGAACGAATGCCGAGAGCGACCCGAGCCTCAGCTCGGGTCGCTCTCGGATCCGTCACGGAGGTGGCTCGACCGGCGCTCAGTCCCACGCGCGTGCGCGCGGACGACGGAGCTGCTCGTCGGTGGCCTCGAACTCCTCGATCAGCTCGAGCTCTTCCTTGCCGAACTCGCGATCCCCAAAATCGAAGGACTCGCGCGTGAACTCCTCGAAGCTGCTGAAACGGCGGCGGAAGTACATGTCTGGGTGCTCCTGAATCTCGATGGGAACGGGTTCAGCCCCAGGGGCTGAGAGAGGTCGGGAAGTCGTTGTCCGGGCTGGCCGGAGCGTCGTTCGCCAGCGGCGGCGTCGACACCTGGAGAGTAAGGCCATGTCCTACATGTGGGCAAGAAACCCATCTGATCCGACAACGTCGGATACGACCGCGTCCAACCCCACGAGCTCGGCCGAGCTCGGGCGACCTCCGGGTCCCCTGCCCCTGGGGTCGACCGGGTGGTAAGGATGGGCGCCCGTGCCTGCGGCCAAATCACGAACCGAGCCCCAAGCCCCGCGGTCGTCCCGAGCGCCCGAGCCTGTCCAGGTGCTGGCGATCAGCAACCAAAAAGGTGGCGAGGGCAAGACCACCACGGCGGTCAACCTCGCCGCCAGCCTCGCGGCTGCGGAGCACCGTGTCTTGCTGATCGACCTCGATCCTCAAGGCAACGCCAGCTCGTCGGTCGGGTACCCGCGCGGTGCGGCCGAACGCGGTACCTATGATCTTCTGCTGGGTGAGGCCGAGCTCGCCGACGTCGTCCACTCGACCGAGCTGCAGACGCTCGACGTGGTCCCGGCCTCGACCGACTTGGCCGGCGCGGAGATCGAGCTGGTCGGCATCGAAGGTCGCGAGTCCGTGCTCGCGCGCGCGCTCGCTCGTGCGCGCGAGGCCGGCCAGCTGCCTTGGCAGTGGATCGTGCTCGACTGCCCGCCCTCGCTCGGGATGCTGACCATCAACGCGCTCGCGGCCGCGACCTCGGTGCTGATCCCGATGCAGGCCCGCTACTTCTCGCTCGAGGGGCTCGGCGCGCTGGTCGGGACGATCGAGCGGGTCCGGGCCTCGCTCAACCCGAACCTGGCGATCGAAGGCATCGTGTTCTGCATGTTCGATCGCCGGACCAACTTGGCGCAGCAGGTCGTGACCGAGGTCGAGAATCACTTCCCGGGCCGAGTGTTCACCACGATCATCCCCCAGAACATCCGCCTGTCCGAGAGCCCGAGCTTCGGCAAGCCGGCGCTGCTCTACGACATCGAGAGCAAGGGCGCACAGGCGTACCTCGAGCTGGCCAAGGAGATGCTCGAGCGCCAGCGCGAGCGGGCTGGTCAGGCGAAGCCCGGCAAGCGGGCGACCAAGGCAGCGGCGGAGCCCGTCGCCGCGCAAGAGGCTCCCGCTAAGGAGGCTCCCGCTGAAGCCGAGACGAAGACGGAGCAACCTGCGGCGGCGACCCCGAAGGCCAAGGCGAGCAAGCGAGGCAAGCGATGAGCCGACCCAAGCGACCGGCGCTCGGTCGCGGGCTCGGAGCGTTGATCCCCGAGCCACCGAGGCCCACGGTC
The DNA here is from genome assembly GCA_965649595.1 of uncultured Myxococcales bacterium. Lineage (GTDB taxonomy): Bacteria > Myxococcota_A > Polyangia > Nannocystales > Nannocystaceae > Plesiocystis. Next base: position 4,462 of record CBFGLP010000101.1, read on the forward strand.
GCGCCCGCGGGAGCGAGCGAGCGCGGCAGCCCGCGCGAGCTGCCGATCGAGGCGCTCGAGCCCAACCCGAATCAGCCGCGCAAGCACTTCGATCCCGAGCGCCTGCGCGAGCTGGCCGACAGCATCCAGGCTCAGGGGATCATTCAGCCGATCGTCGTCACGACGCTGCCCGAGCGCGGGCCGGATCAACCACGCTTCCAAATCCTCGCGGGCGAGCGACGCTGGCGAGCGGCGCAGCTCGCCGGCCTCCACTCGGTCCCCGTAGTCGTCCGCGACACGCCCGAAGCAGAGCGACTCGAGCTCGCGCTGGTCGAGAACCTCCAGCGCGCCGACCTCGATCCAATCGAGGAGGCGCGCGCCTACGAGGCGCTGCTCGAGCTGCACGGATACACGCAAGCCGAGCTGGCCACCCGTGTCGGTAAAGATCGCAGCACGATCGCCAACGCGATGCGCCTGCTCAAGCTGCCTGACAAGGTCCAGGACATGGTCGTCGAGGGCAAGCTGGCGATGGGTCACGCCCGCGCGCTGCTCGGCCTCGACCGACCGGCCGAGATGCGCGAGCTGGCCAGCGACGTGGTCCACCACGGCTGGAGCGTGCGCAAGACCGAAGCCGAGGTCCGCCGCCGACTCAAGGCCGCCGCGGCCGAGAACGCGCCCCAGCCCGAGCCCGACGACGATCGCAAGCGGCACGAGATCATCGTTCGGGATCTCGAGGCTCGCCTTCGCCGAAACCTGGGGGTCCAAGCCCGCCTGCGGACGGGCAAGTCGGCGAAGGGCCCCGGGGTGATCGAGCTCCCCTACGCCAACCTCGACGAATTACAGCGTCTGCTCCAGCAGCTTCTCGGCGCGGACTAAGCGCCGAGTGCGTTTTGGGCCTAAACCTCTGAAAAGCTAGTCCGCTAGACCACGGGCCTTGCTACCCTGCCGCCAATGATGTCGCGGCCGGAAGGCCAACAGGTCGAGCGTGCACCACGAGTGGGGATGGTGCTCGAGGTCCGCTATCGCAACGCGGGCCAGTTCCTCGTCTCCTACTGCACGAACCTGTCCCGCGGTGGTCTGTTCGTCAGCACCGCCGAGCCGGAGCCGGTTGGGACCGAGCTGGTCCTCTCGCTGCGGGTCCCCGGGCGAGCGTTGCCGGTCACGCTCAAGGCCGTCGTTCGCTGGATGCGGGAGCAAGAGAGCGAGGACGGGCCCGCGGGCATGGGCCTGAGCTTCGCCGACGTCGACGCGGTGCTCGGTGATCACATCGACAAGCTGGTCACCCACGCGGCGCCGCTGCACATCGACCTGATCGGTCGCAGCGATCACGCCGGCGCTCACTTGCACGCCTTGCTCCGCTCGCTGGTCACCTGCGAGACCCGCCAGCTCGCGCTGCGGCCCGGCGTCGAGCAAGCAATCGGTCGCGCCGATCTGGTGGTCGTCGACGTCGATGGTCACCCCCGCAACGCGCTCGCGCTGCTGACCGAGCTGCATCACCGCGAAGAGAAGCCGCCCGTGCTCGCGCTCGCGTCGTCGCGCGACGCCGAGCTGCGAGCACGCGTGGCTCGCTACGCCGTCGTCGTGCCGACGCCCGTCGACAAGCGAGAGCTGCAACGACGGGTGCTCGAGACCCTCGGTCAGGTCAATTTCGTCCGGACCGAGATCCCCGAATTCTGATCTTCTTAGCCCCCCGCAGGCGCCGTGCACCCTGCCACGCACGGCCGCTGCGCGGCCGCGAGGTCGCGTAGCGACCTCGGTGGGCTGGTTTCGGGTTCGCAGTCGCTTGCTGGGCCCCCGAGGGGGCTTTTCTAGTCTCCGTGGGTTCGATTGCCTCGCGCTGCCCCGCAAACGTCGTGCACTCGGCCCCCTCAAACGAAGAGCGCGAGCTGAAGGCCCGCGCTCTCGTCGAAGCAGGGGAGGGCGTTGGCCCTCACTCGACCCTCACTTGGGCGCGACCTTAGCTTCGTCGAATTCCTTCACCCGCAGCTCGGTCCGGTTGTTCTGCCGGCGGCCCTCCGAGGTGATGTTGACCGCGACGGGATCCTTGGCGCCGTAGCCGTTGGCCTCGAGCCGGCCCTTGTCGATGCCCTTCTTGACCAGGTAGTCGACGACCTGATCCGCGCGCGACTGGCTGCGCGAGGTCGGGTTGCCGCGGTCGTCGGTGTGAACGCGGACCTCGACCTTGAGGTACTCGGGGTGGGCCTTGAGGAAGGCGGCCAGCTGATCGAGCACCTCGGTCGACTTCTCGACGTCGACGTCGTTGCCGTTGTACTTGATCGACTTCTTGGTCTTGATCCGCGACTTGTTGCCCGAGATCAGCGGGGTCTCGACCGGCAGCGCCGCGACCGGCACCAGCGTCTCGCTCACGATCGCGCCCTCGGGGGCCATCGTGAACGTGATCTCCTTCGGCTCGAAGCCGGCGGCCGTGAGCGTGGCCTTGTACTCGCCCGGCGGCAGAGCCAGCGCGATGCGACCGCTCTCGTCGGAGTCGAACGACTCTTGGATGCCCATGCCGTCGACGGCGACGCTGACCTTGAGCGGCTGGCCCTTGTCGTCGAGGAAGGTCCCGTCGAACACCGGATCCTCGGTGACCGCGGCGACCGGCGCCTCGGCGACGAAGTCGACCTCGACGTCCTCGCCCTCACGGACGTCGACGCTCTGCTCGATCGTCGAGCCGTCGGGCAGCTCGATCTTGACCAGCACCAGACCTTCGGGGAACCGGAAGCTGGTGAACATGCCGGCCTCGTCGGCCAGGATCGCGTTGGTCGCGTAGTCGGGGAAGCTGATCTTGACGTTGGGGATCGGCGCGCCCTCGGGGTCGATCACTCGGCCGACGATCCGGCCCTCGAGCACCGCCGGACCGACGCCTTCGGTCGGCTCTCCGACCGGGACCTCCTTGACGCGCGGCTTGGGATCGATGCTCCAGCCGAGCCCGAGGATCACCTGGTAGGGCGGAACCGGCGGGCCGAACTCGTAGCTGGGCGAGGTCGTGCCGACGTCGACCGCTGCGTCGAGGAACAAGCCGCTGTAGACGTTGGCGCGCAGACCCAGGGTCATCCACGCCTGCGAGCGCTTGAGCGGCGAGCCACCAAACTGCTCGGTCAGCTCGACGAACGACTCCTCTTTATAGGTCGCGATGTCCCAGTTGTATTCGATGATCGGATCGAGGCCGTACTGCTTGTCC
>CBFGLP010000102.1:0-7974 GCA_965649595.1 uncultured Myxococcales bacterium
GGGCGCGAGTTCTACATCTCGGGCCTGCGCACGCTCGCGATCAACGAGGGCGTCGAGATCGGGGCTGAAGCTGGTCTTGGCCTTGCCGCCAGCTCCAGCCCCGATCTCGACGCCCTCGTTGATCGCGAGCGTGCGCAGGCCCGAGATGTAGAACTCGCGCCCGAGCAGGATCACGATCAGCCACGCCGGCATGCGATCCTCGGCGGCCAGGTAGACCAGCAGGGCCATGACCAGGATCTTGTCGGCGAGCGGATCGGCGAACTTGCCGAAGAAGGTCTCGAGCCCCTGGCGGCGCGCCAACCAGCCGTCGAGTAGATCGAGGCCGCCGGCAATCAAGAACAGCGCCATCGCGAGAAAGCACGCGAAGGGATCCGCCTTGTCGACCAACATCAGGACTGGCGGGATCATGAAGATCCGGCCGATCGTGATCATGTTGGGGAGGTTGAGGATCTCCCGCTTGAATCCCTCCAAGCGCGGCCGGCTGACCGAACCACTCGGACGGGTGCGCCGTGGCTTGCGTTTGGGTGCGGTTTCAGGCGCCATGGACTTGGGCCACGGAGACTTGTTCGGCGCCAGGGCTTCGAGCTGGCGACTCGGCTGCTCGGTTACGGGCGACCGACTCAGCCTGCGGTAGAGCGACGAACACCGCGCCCTCGCCTTCGCAGCGGAGGAAGGGGCTGCCGCGCTCGGCCGCCGGGACCACGTTGCCGACCCAGCCGACGAAGCCGTCGGCGTGGACCCGATGCGGACGCTCGGGAGAGATCTTGATCGCCAGCAGCTCGCCTGCAACCCGCAGCGCTACCATGCCCTCACCAGCGACCCGCACCAAGGAGATGTTGGAGGCGCCGCGCGAGCCCGGCAGCATGCCGACGTCCCACATCAAGGTCGCGTCGAGCGCCCAGAGCAGCGGCTCGACGAAGAAGCAGAGGTCGCGCTCGAGCCGAAGCGGATAGAAGCGCTCGTTCTCGCGGGAGATGATCAGGTAGCCCTCGCCCTCGAGCGAGGCCAGCCGACGAAACACCTCGGGCACCGCCCGACCCTGCATGCGTCGGTTGAGCGGTCGAATCTCGAGGTTCTCGCTGCACAGCAGCAGCGAGTCGGTCCGAGTCATCGTCTCGCCGCTCACGTTGACGAGCAGGTGGCCCTCGGCGGTCAGCGAGAGCGTCTCGATACCCGGCTCGGGGGTCAGCAGCCGGTTGGCGGCGAAGGTCGTGACGCCGGGGATTTGGGGCGAGGCAGCCACGTGCGGATACCCTACCCCGAAGACGGGGGCGCGGAAAGATCCCGCCCTCACCTCGAGGCCTCGGACGCCCGCTCGAGGTCTACTTGCGCGCGACCAGCAGCACGCCCAGGCACATCTCGTCGAAGGTGCCCTCGCCCCAGCCGGCGTCGGCCGGCTGCTTGGGCACGCCGTCGACCAAGGGCTGATTCTCGGCCGTGTTGTCCCACCAGCACTGCAGGTGAATGCTGTCGCCGGCTCCGAACTCGACCGGCGCGGCTAGCTCGTACTGGCCCTGCCAGTGGAAGTCCCAGTCGTCGATCTGCAGCAGGCAGTCGTCGCTGCCTCCGCCTTGCTGGACCTCGACCCGAGCCTGCGTGCCGAGCATGTGCATGTGTAGCGCCGCGTTCCAGACGTCGACTGGATCCGTCGGCCCGACCCCGAGCGCCGCGAGCACGTAGAGGAAGAAGGGGTGCTCGCGCCCGAGCGTGACCTCGTGCGTGACGTTGGCCTCGCCGGCGGGGATCGGCATCGGCTTGCTGCCGGTCACCCATCCATAGTCGACGATCGGGATGAACTCGGCCGGCTGCTCGACCTGGTCTTGCAGCTTGAACCCGATGCTGGTCTGGTCGGCCGCGGGCGCGCCAGCGAGCAGGTTGTAGTGCATCTGCACGATCAGCTTGGAGCCGGCCTCGACGCGCACGCCCGTGCCGGTCGGCGCGTTCCATTGCGTCATGCCGGGTACCCACGCGCCGAGCCAGCGCGCCGACCAGTCGAGCTTGCCGGGGCCACCGAAGCAGGTGTAGCCGGGGCCCTCCTCCTGCTCGTCGAGCCCGACGTAGAAGTCGGCCTCGTCGGGGCCCGCGACGAACATGATCACGTGGTGGACGAGCGCGGACTGATCGGGGAACACCTGCTCCGCGACCACGTATTGGTCCTGCGTGATCTCGGCGGGCCAGTCGATCACGAAGCAGCGGTAGTCGTCGGGCGAGGCGGTCGGCGTGTAGGGCACGGGCAACGTGACGGTGAAGTCCGGCTCGAAGGGCTCGGGCTGCTGGTCGGGCGGAGCGTCCGAGGGATCCCCCTCGGGCGCGCCCGCGTCGATCCAACCGAGCAGGATGTCGCGCTCTTCGTCGGTCAGCGTGCGCGGCTCGGCGTAGTCGGAGCAGCCATCGGCGGGTGGCCAAGGCGGCATCGTGCCCTCGCTGATCGCCGCGGTCAGGATCGGCGCGACCTCGTACGCCTTTGCGTAGGTCTCGAGCCCGAAGGGGCCGATCCCGCCCTCGAGGTGACAGCCGACGCAGGCTCGATCGAGGATCGCCTTGGCGTCGCGCCAGTAGGTGTAGGCCTCGCTGCCGGTCTCGTCCGTTTCGGCTTGGTCGGTGCTCTCGCTTTGATCGGTCGAATCTTGGTTCCCCTCGGTGCTCTCGGAGCTGCTCTCGTCGGCGACGTCGTCGTTGCCTTCGGGCGAGTTGGATGAGCAAGCGGTTAGCGAAGCGAAGAGCGGGAGCGCGAGCGAAACCAAGACCGAGCGACGCATCGCGGCGAGCATGGCAGAGCGGCAATCGGCAAGCGAGCACCGCGAAGAGCAGGCCCGGGTGCCTGCCCTCGGGCCGTTGCCACGAAAGTGGCACTCGTGTCGACGACGCGAATCACTCGGTCGAATGGCTAGCCAGCGATGTGCCGCGCGGGCCCGCGCCGCAGCCCACCGCCGCCCAACTGCGCTTGCCGCTCGTAGGCATAATAGCGACGCAGCACCGACTTGACGTAAGCGCGCGTCTCCACGTAGGGCGGCACGCCACCGTACTTGAGCACCGCTCCAGCGCCGGCGTTGTAACCAGCGGCGACCAGGATCATGTCGCCGTTGAAGCGGTTGGCGAGCAGCCGCAGCAGCTTGCAACCACCATAGATGTTCTGGCGCGGGTCGAAGGGCTGGGTGACGCCGAGGAACTTGGCGGTGCTCGGCATCAGCTGCATCAGCCCCATCGCTCCAGCCGAGCTGACGGCGCTGGGCGAGAAGCGGCTCTCGGTGTGGATCACCGCCCGCACGAACGACTCGGGCAGCTGGTAGCGACGCGCGGCGCCACGGATGTACGCGTCGTAGCGATGCGCTCGCTCGCTATCGAGCGTCAGGGTCTTGGGTCCACCACCTCCGCCCAGCCCCAGAGCCGAGCTCGCGCCCTTGCTGCTCGCCCCGGTCCGGTTGGCGGCGATGCTCTTGTAGAGCTTCCACTCGCCCCGCTTGCCTTGCGGGCGGTTGGTGATGTGGATGATCCCGTCGTCGTCGACGTAGCGGAAGTAGTTGTTGTTGTTCTTCTTGGGCTGACCCGCCTCGACAGAGCTCGCGGGAGCGAAGGCGAACAAGCTCATGAGGGCGATGAGGACGAGCGAGGAGCGCCGACTTCGCGCGACCGAGGGCATCGCCCCGACGATAGCAGCGGGTCCCGACGTCGCCCAAATCCGTCGAGCAAAAACCACGCTCACCCGCCGCGCCGGTACGCTGGATCACCCTTCTCCCGCTCGTCCGCCGGGCTCGGGCCAGCGAGGGTCCACCCCCCCGGCGAGCGCGTGTTGGGAACCAGCGTCCCGCCAGCGTGAGCACGGATCGATGGCCGCGCAGCGCGGGCGCGGATCGATGCGCCGAGGGTCGACGTCTCCTGGATCCGAGATCCAGCGCCGCAGCCTCGAGCGCGGCGAAGGAAGGGTTCGAGAGATGTCATACGCATGGGTTCGTCGTGTCCTTTTCACCACGCTCGCTACCACCACGCTGCTGCCCTTGGCCGGCTGCGATACGGTCGGACCGCTGGTCCTGCAGACCCACGAGCACACTCAGCGGGCCTACGCCGAGCTGGCCAAGGGCTGGTTGCAGTGGGTCATGGCGCTGCCCTGGTCGACGGGGCCGCTGACCGACACGACCGGCGAACGCTGTGGCATGGGCCAGCAAGGGCCTGTGTTCTTCCTGGTCGGGACGAACGGAGGTCCTGCGGTCCGCGAGTGCGACGTGCCAGCTGACAAGGCCCTCTACTTTCCGCTGATCAACGGCTGGGTGATCCCCGACGACCAGTACGTCGACGAGCCCGACGAGCTCGACAGCTACCTGAGCTGGGCGCCCGGCTACTTCGACTCGGGTCGCGAGCACACCTGCGAGCTGCACCTGCGGATCGACGGCGAGGACATCCTCCCCGACACCGCGGCGATCGACGCGGAGCTCTACGTCCGCGTGCTCGAGCCCTTCGAGGTCGAGCTGAACGCGGACAACTGGGCGACGCAGTGGGGCAAGCTCCCGGGAGTGCGCCACTACGCGCTCACCGATGGGCACTTCGCGTTGCTGCAGCCGCTCGAGCCGGGGGATCACGTGCTCGAGTTCGGCGGGTCGGTCTGCGACGACCAGGGCGTGACCACCTTCCAAACCTCGGCCGTGTACACGCTGCACGTCGAGGAAGACGACGACTGCGAGGACCAGGACTGAGCGACACCGACGACTGGATGGGGTACCGGAATTGGTGCCCCATCACTCGGCAGAACGCCGCTCTCGCGGCCTTCGACGCGAACGCGACGTGCGGGGGAATCGGCTCGCGAAGTGATGCCTCGCAATGCTAGTGTGGGTCGCGATGACACTCGCCGCGGCCTCGTCGTTCACCCGCTTCGCGCGTTCGTTGCTGGCCTCGACCTTGGTGGTGGCGATGTGCCTCCCGACGACGGCGCTGGCGAGCCCGCCCCAACCCGATCCCGCGCCGGTCTATGTCCAGCCGGCCCAGCCAGCCCAGCCCGTCCAACCGGCGGCGCAACCGATCCGGCGCGCGCGCGGGCTCGGCCTGACGATCGGCGGGTTCAGCATGTTCGGCTCGGTCTACCTGATCACCGCGCTCGCGGGCGTGATCGTGATCGACGTGGGCCGTCAGCCGCGAGTCGGCAAGGCGCTGTTGATCCCCGTCGGAGGCCCTTTCGCCGGGTTCGCCGCGCTCGACTTCGGCAACCACGACCGCTTCCTCGGTAATTTCTTTGGCGGCTTCGGCATGGTCTTTTCAGGCATCCTGCAGCTCGCCGGTCTCGGCATGGGCATTGCTGGCGCGGCCATGCTCGGTCGCTCTCGCGCCGAGGCGAGGATGGCACGCCTGTCAGCGGCTCCTGGCGGATTTCAACTTCGCTTTTGATTCGCGGTTCGGTACGAATCGACAGCTCGAGCCAGGCAATCCATCGATCCCACATTCGTGCATCGATGGATAGCTTGGCTCGGGCCGCTGTTCGCGATTCGATAGTCTGCGAAAACAGCGAAGCTCGGCCGGCCACAGCGATCGCATGATTCGACGCGAACGAGCGGGCCAAAGGTCGCTCGCGCTGTGTGATCGATCGGACTGCTAGGGTCTGCCTCAGCCGCCGACGCGGCCCTCGATCATGTCACGTCACATCCATAACCCGAGCCTCCGCATTTCCGTCTGTTTCGCCGTCGCACTCGGTCTCGTCGGCACTCCCACGATTCCGCTCACCGCGTTGGCGGCCCCTCCTCCTGGAGATCGCGATGCTGCCAATCAGCGGCAGACGAAGGACGAGTCCGTCAAGCCCCCGGCCGATGCGACGAAATCGACGACCACGACGATCACGACAACCACGACGGCACCTCCGACCGAGCCGGCCAACCCCGTGGGTCCGGCGAAGCCCAGCGAGCCGGCCGAACCCGACGCTCCGACCGCCCCGCCGCCCAAGGCGCAGGGCAGCGAGCCGATCGTCATCATCCACAAGCGCGATCAGCCGACCCCCGAGCCGACCGCTCCGACCGAGGAGCCGCCGCCCGTCAATGCCAACGCTGGCCTCGGGCTGACCATCGCTGGCTGGACGATCTTCGGTGTGTCGTACCTGATGACCGCGTTCGCGGGCGCGACGGTGATCGATGTCGGTCGACCGGAGATCGGACGTCCGTTGCTGATCCCCATCGCTGGCCCCTTCATCGCCACGTCCCGCGTCGACTCGGCCGTCGGTGGGTTCGGGTTGGTCGCGATGGGTGTGCTGCAGACGCTCGGCCTCGTGATGGGCATCGCCGGCTCGGTCAAGCTCGGCAAGGCTCGCTCCGAGGCGCGCGCACGCGGACAGATCACCGCTGGACCGGGAGGTCTGGAGATCCAATTCTGAAACGCGTGCTCGACGAACGCTCGCCGAGGTGCTCGCGCGGGTCGCCACGGCGCTCGTGCTCGTCATCAGCCTCGCCCTACCCTCGCGTGCCACCGCGCTCGGCGGATCTCTGCAGGTCTCGACGGGCGCGGTCCAGATCACCGGCTTGGTCGTGGCCATCATCGGCGCCGTTCGGCTCCGGCGAGCTCGTCAGAACACCCGCTGGACCGGCGGCCCGGGCGGCTTGCAGGTCGAGTTCTAGCGGACCCCGCATCGGGTGTACCCTGCCGCAGCCCGTGCCCAACACCCAGGTCCACCGTACGCAGACGCTCGTGCTCGGCAGCGGCCTCGCTGGTCTCTACTATGCGCTCGAGGTCGCCGATCGCCGCAAGGTCACGATCCTGACCAAGCATCAGCGGGAGTCGTCGAACACCCGCTGGGCACAGGGGGGGATCTCGGCGGTGTTCGACCCCGAGGACAGCGTCCAGGATCACGTCACCGACACGCTTCGGGTCGGAGCCGGGCTCTGCCGCGAGGACATGGTCCGACGCGCGGTCGAGCTCGGACCCAAGCTGGTCAGCGGGCTCGCGCGCGACTTCGGGGTCCAGTTCGATCGGATCAGCAACGAGAGCGACGCTCCCTTCGAGCTCGGGCGCGAGGGCGGCCACTCGCGGCGCCGCGTGGTCCACCACCGCGACATGACCGGGGCCGAGATCGAGCGCGCGCTGATCGAGGCGGTCGAGCGTCACCCGAACATCACGGTGCTCGAGCACCACGACGTGATCGACCTGCTCAGCTGGACCGAGGTCGATGGCAGTCGCGGCTGCTTTGGCTGCTATGCGCTCGACATCCCCAACAACCAGGTGATCGCCTTCGTCGCGCCGGTCACGGTGCTGGCGACCGGCGGGGCCGGCAAGGTCTATCGCTACACCTCGAACCCCCACGTCGCGACCGGCGACGGCATCGCGATGGCCTATCGGATCGGGGCCGAGGTCGGGAACCTGGAATTCATGCAGTTCCACCCGACCATCCTGTTTCACCCCGACGCCAAGAGCTTCTTGATCTCCGAGGCGCTGCGGGGCGAGGGCGGGATCCTGCGCACCGTCGATGACCGCGACCTCATGAAGGATCGCCACCCGATGGGCAGCCTGGCCCCGCGCGACGTGGTCGCTCGGGAGATCGACGCCGAGCTCAAGCGCAGCGGCCAGCCCTGCGTGTTCCTCGACATGACCCACCTCGATCCCGACTTCATCGTGGATCGCTTTCCGGCCATCCACGCCCGCTGCATGGCGCTCGGGATCGACATGCGACGCACACCGATCCCGGTCGTGCCCGCGGCCCACTACACCTGCGGAGGCGTGGTCGTCGATCCCTGGGGACGCACCAACGTGCCCGGGCTGATGGCGATCGGTGAGGTCGCGATGAGCGGCATGCACGGCGCCTGCCGGCTCGCGTCGAACAGCCTGCTCGAGGCCGTGGTGTTGGCCCACGGGGCCGCCGATGTGTGCGACGAGTTCGGGCGCGAGCCTCCGCCCCACGTCGATCCCTGGAACGAGGGCGACGCCGCCGACTCGCACGAGGCGGTGATGGTGACCGCCAACTGGGAAGAGGTTCGCGCGCTGATGTGGAACTACGTCGGCATCGTGCGC
>CBFGLP010000103.1:0-9756 GCA_965649595.1 uncultured Myxococcales bacterium
CTACCGACGGCGATACCACCGGCGACGGCGATACTACTACCGACGGCGATACCACCGACGGCGATACTACCGGCGACGGCGATACCACCAGCGACGGCGATACTACTACCGACGGCGATACTACCGACGGCGATATTACCACCGACGACGATACTACCGGCGACGGCGATACCACCGACGACGATACCACCGACGGCGATACCACCGGTGACGGCGACGGCGACGGCGACGTCCCGAGCGTGGCGTTGTTTCGCGGACGCATCGGCCAGACCGACGAGCGTGCGCTCTTCTACATGCGCCTCGACGTGCCTGCGCCGGTCGAGACCGTCGCACAGCTCATTACGGGCGACTGGCGACCGGAGCCGCACAGCAGGTCTGACGGCCGCTTCGTCGTCATCACCGAGGTCTCCCAATTCCCCTCGCCGCGCTACGTGGACTTCAGCGTCGAGCCGCCGCTCATGCACGAGTTCGAGCTTCCGCCGGGCTTCGTGGCTCGAGGGGCGGTCTTGCTCGACGACAGCAGCGGCTTCGTGGTCGAAGCATTCGAGGAGGCGGCCAATCGCGAGGTGCTATGGCGGGTCTCGCTCGAGCTCGACGGATCGCCTGGATCGACCCAGCTGTTGACGCCGCTGGCCGCGGCCGGCGACCGGTTTTCGCTGAGCGGGTCCAACTGCCGCGCTCATGATTTCTCCGATGATCTCGGCACCCTCACAATCGCCGGCGTGAACCTCGACGCCAACCTGCATCAGGTGTACGCCGTCGACCTGCTCGATCCGAGCAATTCACCGATCGTCGTAGCCAACATCGCCCCGCCACCGGATAGCTGCTCGCCGGCCGCGTTTCACCTGAGCCCCGACGGCGGTGAGCTGGTGTTCGCCAATGGGTCGGAGCTCTTTTGGGCCGATCTCGACGGAGGATTCCCGTCCGCACAATTCGCCGCCGGGATGTTCTGGGCCCCCACCTGGGCTGGTGACGGGCGCTCAGGGGTGCTTCGCAACGGCGAGGGTTGGCACGTGATCAGCCTCGGCGAGGCCGCGTTCGAGCTCACGCCGATCGACGTTCCCGGCACGGAGAAACGCGTGTGGTTGAGCGCCGACGGCACGCACCTCGTGGTCTGGAACCAGGATGGCCCCGTCAGTGAGCTCTATGTCGGACCGAAGCTGGACCCGCTCGTGCCGCTGCTGGATCCGCTCGAGGATCCGGTCGCGTCGGCGAAGCCCGCCGGAACCGAGGGCTACATGAAGATCGACTTTCGCAACCCCAACTTGACGATCCGAACCGAGATCGTTCGGATCGTCGACGGGCTGCTGGTCGAGAGCGTCGTGGTCAACGACGAGTCGCCGACTACGACGGACTGGGAGCTCCATGGCAGCCGGGCAGTGATCAGCTTCGCCGACGTCGAGCAGTGGTGGGTGCTCGATCTCGCCGATCCGATGGCCGTCCTCGAGGCCGTTACACCGGTGGTCGCGGACTCCGACTTTCGGCCGGGCTTCTCACCCGAGGGCGACGACTTCATCATTCCAGAAGCGAGTGAGTATCATTGGTACGGGGTCGCCAACCCGGGCGTCGGAGAGCACGTCGATCTGGGCGACTATCAGCCGGTTGATCACGTGTTCGTCGCCCCATACGAACCATGATCGACTGGGCACCGCTCGCCGGTGACGGTCACTCTGCTCCGTCGAGCGCTCGTGGGCCCCGGTCCCGCAGCACGTAGTCACGCGGGCCCGGCTCGACCGCCCGCATGGCGTGCACGTGGTCGCCGAGGTCGAGCGGGAGCCGGTGCGCGGCCGAGAACCCGCGGGCCGCGGCGATGAGCGCTTCGCGGCCCAGCGCGAGCCGCCGGGGCAGCGCGAGCACGATCGTGTTGCCGAGCGGCGCGACGTCGAGCACGTGGACCTCCGCGAACGCCTCGCGGTGGGTGGCGACCATGCACTCGTGGTGGCGGACCTTCGAGTCACCCCAGAGGTTGGCGACGACCGCCCCGTGCGGGCGCAGGGCCGCACGCACGGCGGCGAGGAATTCGAGCGTCGAAAGATGCGAGGGCACCTCGTGCAGCCCATAGCCGTCGAGGATGATCGCGTCGAAGCGAGCGTCACATTCGCCGATGTAGTGCCGTCCATCATCGACGTGCACCTGCAGGCGTGCGTCCTGCTCGAGCTCGAAGAAGCGCTCGGCGACCTCGACGACGACCGGATCGATCTCGACCACGTCGATCCGCAGGTCGGGCACGAAAGCGTGCAGGAAGCGTGGGATGACGCCGGCACCGAGCCCGACGATCAACACCCGCTCGAGCGGCTGCACGATCGTTAGAGCCGCGAGCGCGACGGGCACGTAGGGCAGGCTCGAGCACTCGACGCGACCGAGCTCGACCGTGCCCTGGCAGACGCGCCCACGCCCGAACCAGAGCGATCGCCGGCCCCCGCTCTCGGTCACACCGAGCGGGCCGAAGCGCGCCGGAGTCTCGTAGATGAGCCGCTCGTCGCCACTCATGGCTGCGCGCAATTGTACACGCGAACGAGGGCGACGAGGGGTTGGTGAGAAAGTCGACCGGCTCGCGTCATCGCGACCCGAGTCGTCGCCAATGGCCCGGCATGCGCACGAAAACAAAGACCAAGCAGATGAATGCGAAGCGGATCCTGACCCCGACGATGGTCCTTTCGCCCCGGCACTGGCGAGAATCGGTCGAAGTACTTGATCGTGCTGCAGGGCGGAGGGTACTGCAGCGGCGACCTGAGCTGCGCGGCCCGCTGGCGGGACTACGATGGCGACCAAGATAACATCATCGGTCAACATGGGAGCATGGTGCCGAAGACCAGCCAAACCATGGATCTCGACGATCGGGGGATCCTCGACTTCGACGGCCCGACCGTCGCGTCGGCTGCGAATCCGTTCGATGGGTACTCGCGCATCTACGTGCCCTATTGCTCTTCGGACCAGTGGACCGGAAAGGGTGTGATCACCGAGGTCGACAGGTATCAGGACGTGGACGGCGACGGCGTCCTCGATGATCTGTTCCCGACCGTGAACGGAGACACGCTGCCCGAGACCAACGGGGTCGTCGAGCTCTACTTCGGCGGCGCGAAGATCATCGAGGGCGTCATCGATGCCGTGCTCCAAGGCTACAATGATGACCCCGGCACGATCCCGACCGAGATCGTTCTGGTCGGCAGCTCGGCCGGAGGCGCCGGGGTCAACACCAACCTCGACCTCGTCGCCGACCAGGTCGCGATGGCCACGAACGGCGCCGAATATGCCTTCGTCTACGGCATCTCGGACTCGTCCAACGAGCTGGGCATCTTCGCCAACAACGTGCCCGACCAGCCCATTGCCGACGCCATACGCCAGCGACTCGAATACTATTCGGGCGGTCCGGGGTCGATCGTCGATGTCGCAGTCGATCAATCCTGCATCGCGGCCGAGGTCGGTGCGGCCAAGCAGAAGTGCTACTATCATCCCTACGTGCTGGCTAATCACGTCCAGACGCCGATGTTCGTGACCGGCAACGCGTACGATGGCGTCGACCACGGGTACTTCTTCGACGACCTGACCTGCGTGACCGATCCGAGTTCGAGCACCTTCATCAATGGCTGCTACACCGATTCCGAGGCCCGCGACTGGATCCGAGACCGGGTTAGCAACATCGGCGCACCCCAGCTGTCGTCGAGCCCCCTCTCCGGCCCATCTGGCTACTACATCGCCAACTTCGCCCATAGCCATCACGAGTTGACCAAGCGAGATTCGACCTTCTTCGGGTCGACGAGCACCGCGGTGGAGATGAACCTGCTCGACCCGGCCTTCGGCGTCGGCCCGCGGCTCGGAGGTGGCAGCAGTGACGACCGCAGCCTCGCCACGACCGTGGCGTGCTTCAGGGACAAGCAGGTCTACGGCGACTTCGGGCTCGCGTGCGAGCACGAGGTGCGGTCGAGCAACATCACGCCCCCGCCGTGATGTTGCGGCGCCACTCATGGCTGCGCAGTGGTACCCGCGAACTACTGCGTCCCCCCACAGATCGGCTACCCGCTCGAGTGCGAGCCTCCGCCGGTCGAGCAGCTCGTCGTGCCCGACCTCGGTGGACCGGTGCTCGAGCTGAGCTTCGTCGACGTCGACGCCGACGGTGACGACGAGCTCGTCGCGCTGCGCTCGACCGGCTTCGTCGTGGTGATGGACGACGACTCGGTCGTCACCTCGACCTTCGCCAACATGGTCGCGCTCGACCTCGAGCCGACCGGCCCGCACGACCTCGCGGTGTTCTCCGGCCAAACTGGCGGGGTCGCCTGGTTGTTCGACGGTGATGGCTCGGGCGGGTTCGAGCTCGCCGCCGAGATCCCCGACTTTCCGACCATCTCGAGCTCGCGGGCGCGCAGGCGCTGGTGGTCGGTGATCGCGAGGGCGACGGCGTCGAGGAATTCGCGTTGCTCGACACCAACGGGGGCGTGCAGCTCTATCGGCTGCCCTGACCTCATACTGCCAGCGCGTCGGTGCCAATCCGGTCGCGCCCATACTTAGAGCGCAATCGAGTGCCGCCTCGTCGCTAGCTCGCGCGATCGCTCGATCGCGCGCCCACCTCGAGCGCCGTCCAGAGGGACTGCCATTGCGTATAGTACGCATTCACGTATATGTACATATTGTATCCACCGATTGCCGACCCCCAATCTATCGATTGGCATCAGTGGCCATAACGAGCTGTTGACCAATCTCCGTCGCTGATGCTAAGTGAACTTACCGTCCGAACACGGTACCCGATCTCGAATACAGCTCTGCCCCATCACGAGGTTTGGCTAATTTCGAGTGTCGATTTGGCCAAATCGGTCTTTTGGGATCGGCGACCACCCATCTACCCGATTTGATCCTCATGCTAACCCCTCGCCAAAGCACGCGCCCCCCTCCTGCGCGCGAACGAAACTGCGCCTCGCGGTCGAAGGCCGACTCCGAAGACGAAGCCGAAGACGAAGCCGAGCTGCCTGGGCCATGGGAGTCTGGCGCGTATTCGACCGGCTTTCGAATTCTCGTCATCGACGACAGCCCGACGGTCATTATGGCGATCCAGCAAGCCTTCGCGGAGACCTCGTGCCACGTCGACGGGGTCGACCACTACCTCGAGATCCCGCGCTATCTTCGCAAAACGCCGCCCGATCTGGTCGTCCTCGATCTGAACATGCCGGGCCTGTCCGGCGAACGCACGGCCGACTTCATCCGACGAGACCAGCAACGCGACACACCGATCGTCATCTACTCCTCGATGCCCGACGAGACGCTGCAGGCCGTCGCCTCTCGCACTAACGCCGCCGGCTGGGTCTCCAAGCAGGCGCCGCTGCACCGATTGGTCACGGTCGTGAAGCTGACGCTCGCCCGAAAGCGGAGGGAACGGCGGCAATGAACGATTCCAACGAACGCGCCACGGACGTGGACCCGGATCGAGCGGGTCTGATGCGAAGGCTGGAGGACCTGACACGCGAGGTTCTGCAGCTCAAGAGCCTGCTGCGGGCGGAGCCGGAGCCACTGCCGGAGCTGGACTACGACGCGCTCACGGTCGAGATCGCGGCGGACCAATACGCGATCCCCATCGCAGCCATCGTGGAGGTGCTCGAATTCGTGTGGCCCGACCCCTTGCCGGACACCCCACCGTGGGTTCTGGGCTCGATCCATTACGCCGACGAGCAGATCCCAATCATCGACGTGCGCCGGAGGCTGTTGGACGAGGCCACGCCCTGGTCGCTGAGCACCAAGCTGGTGCTCGCAGAGCACGGCACGCTGCGTGCCCTCGTGGTCGATGCGGTCGGCGACCTGGTTCGCGTGGCCGTGGATCGCGTCACCCGGCCCGCGGCCGACATCCCACAGAGCCCGTTTTTGCTCGGCAGCCTGCGTCCTGAAGCAGGTCGAACCGTGCACCTCCTGTCCCTGGGGCGAACCTGCCGTGACCTCGCCGTACCGCGCTGATCTCGATCGTCGGCACGTGGAAGAGCGCGCGGCCAGCTGGCTGCGCCAGTTCGCTGGTCTCGCGCTCCCCGACCATCGCTGGCCGCTGCTGCGCGCCACCCTCGAGAGCGTGGCGCCGGATGGGACCGTGGAGGAAGCCCTCGCTCGGCTCGAGGCGGGCGACCAGGCGGCGAGGCAAGCGGTCCTGGCGGGCATCACCGTGCCCGAGACCTTTCTGTTTCGACATCCGGCCCACTTCGAAGCGCTGGCGGAGCACGCCCGCGCCGCTGCGGGTCGCGTGGCGCCCTACCGCGTGCTCTCGGCTGGCTGCGCCACCGGTGAGGAGGCCTGGTCGGCCGCGGCGGTGCTCGACGAGGTCGGACGAACGATGGGGCTTTGCTGGAAGGTGCTCGGCTGGGATCTCGACGCAGACCGGATCGCCCGCGCGCGGGCTGGGTGGTACTCGGCCTGGTCGGCGCGCAGCGGCTTGCTCGGCTATGACGGCGCCTTCGAGCCGCGTGGGCGCGGCTGGCAGGTGCATCCACGCCTGCGGGGCCAGGTGAGCTTCGAGTGCGTCAATCTCAAGATCGGGCCATTGCCGAGCGCTGCGTGCTTCGACGTCGTGTTTCTACGCAATGTGGCGATCTATTGGGCGCCCGAGTGCGTGGCCGAGATGCTCGGCCGGGTTGCGAACCTGGTCACGCCGGGCGGCCTTCTGCTGATTGGCGCGGCGGAGACCGAGACCCTGGATCGCGCCGAGTGGACCATCGAGTGGCGTGGTGCCGTGCGGATCGCTAGTCGACGACCGACCCAGGCGCCGATGCACACGAGCGCCATGGCGGTCCCCCTCATTCGGGCAACGATCAATCGAAAAAGCGCCGGTAGGGCGGCCGCACCGAGCACAGCAACACCGAGCGCAGCCACACCGGTCGGCAGCGATCCCCTCGACCGCGTGCAGGAGCTTGCCGATCGCGGGCGGTATGTCGAGGCGCTCTCGATCCTCGAAGACCTCCCCCCGGCCCCAGATCCCGAGCGCTATCTGTGGCGCGGCATCTTGTGCTTGAACCTCTTGCGGCCGCAGGACGCCCTCTCCTGCCTGCGCAAGGCCGTGTTCCTCGCTCCCCTCGACGTGGTCTGCCGCCATTGGCTGGCGATTGCGCTGTCCGCCTGTGGTTGCCACGACGCGGCCGCACGCGAGCAGCGAAACCTGCGGGAGCTGTCCGCATGACGACCATCGACGGCGAGCACGAGCCCGCCAAGATCAGCCCCGAGGTCGAGGCCGAGCTGCGAGCTCGACGGGCGCGGCTGGAGCTTCGAACCCACGCGGAGCGCGAGCGCACCGTCGCAGCCCAGGTCGTCGTCGCCCGCCGTGGCGCTGCGCTGCTGGGCATACCGATCGAGCACGCCGCCGAGTTCAGGCGCGCCCCGGTCACGGCGCTCCCCGGGGTGCCTGCGACCATCGCCGGGCTGTTTCAGATCCGCGGCTACACGCACTGCTGCGTGGATCTGCTGCCGATGCTGAATGGCGAGCCCGCTGCTGTCGACGGCCAGGCCGTGCTCATCGGTGTGCTCGACACCCCCAGCGGCCCGCTCGGGGTTCGCTTCGACGAGGTGATCGGCCCACGCACCGTGCATCACGACGAGCTCGACGAAAACCTTCAGCACTCCAGCGGGGCCATCGTTGCGATGGTCACCCGCGATCTCCTGGAAATCATCGACGTTCGGCGCCTGTGCGAGTCGCCGGACATACGCATCGCCGCATCCACTGCCACCCGGTGAGCTGCGAAGGCAAAGCCCATGTTCAAGCTCAGGTCTCTCAGTCTCCACCGCAAGCTGCTGCTGATCCTCATCATCCCGATGGTGGGCCTAATCGTGTTCGCCTTCGAGGCCATCGTCTCGCGCACCAAGGTCGTGGAGCAGATGGACCACCTGCGCTCGCAGGTCGACGTCGGCGTGGCCGCCAGCGACCTGATCCACGAGCTCCAGCTCGAGCGAGGCATGTCGATTGGGTATCTGCTCAGCGGTGGTGAGCGACTCGGCAACGAGGTGCAGGTCGAGCGCGCCGCCACGGATCAGAAGCTCTCGGTCCTCCGCGACGCCCTCGCGCAAGTCGAGAACGGGGACGAGGATCTCCGGCTGGCGAGCGGCCGGGTCGAGCCGCTCTTCGCCCAGCTCGGCTCGCACCGGGAGGCTGTCTCGAGCCTGTCCGCGACCTCCGACCAGACCCTGGCGTTCTACACTCAGCTCAACGATCAGCTCATTCAGCTGATCACGCAGCTCGCCAAGTCGACGTCGAATGCGAGCCTGGCCCAAAAGCTGCTGGTTCTGAATTACGTGATCGAGATCAAGGAGCTGCGCGGGGTCGAGCGAGCGACGCTCAGCACGGTGCTGACCGTGGACGAGCTATCCCGGGAGAACAGGCGGACGCTGACGCGCAACCAACACGAGCAGGAGGCCATCTACGACGTCCTAATCGCTTTCTCCTTCGCGGACCAGGCGGAGAGGATTCGTGGCGCTGTGTCTGGCCAGGACGCCGAGACCGTCCGCCGGATCCGCGAGCGCGTGCTCGAGTCCGACGCGACCCCATCCGGCGCTGCGAACCCGACCCCTTCGCCGCAATCCGAGGGAGACGCATCCGCGCCGCCAGACCCCGCCGCTGACCCCGTCGCGGCCCCGGCCGCGCCTGCACGCGCGGCGGAGTCGTTCGGCGGGATCGAGGTGGCCGAGACCTGGTGGAGCGCCTCGACCTCGGTGATAGACCGCCTCGCCCAGGTCGAGGACTCGCTCACCGAGCAGGTCGCGAGCGAGGCGGAGGCGCTCCGCGAGGACGCGCGCCGCTCCGCCCTGCTCTACCTGCTAGCGACCATCGGCGTCGCCCTCGGCGCAGGTGGGCTGTCGTGGTTCATCTCCCGCAGCATCAGCCGCAGTCTCATAGCTGGCGCTCAGTCGGCGCGCGACGTCGCTGATCAGATCATGCAAGCGACGGAGCGACAAAAGCAGAACATGCAGAACACCGCGACCGCGGTGGCCGAGACGACGACGACCGTGGACGAGATTCGTCAGACCTCGGAGGGGGCCTCCCGCCAGGCCGAGCGCGTGGCCCAGGACGCCGAGGCCAACATCGCCGCGGCGACGCAGGCCGAGGAGGCCGTCGAGCACGGGCTCGAGGCCATGCAGATGATCCGCCAGGAGGTCGAGGGTATCGCGCGCAACATCCTGGACCTCAGCGAGAAGAACCTGCAGATCGGCGAGATCGTGCAGACCGTGAACGGGCTGGCGGAGCAGTCCAACCTGCTCGCCGTCAATGCGTCGATCGAGGCCGCGAAGGCCGGCGAGCACGGGCGCGGGTTCTCGGTGGTCGCGTCGGAGGTCAAGACGCTGGCCGGGCGCTCCAAGGACGCCACCGAGCAGATCCGCACGATCCTGGCGGACATTCAGAAGTCCTCGAACGCCGCGGTCATGGTCACGGAGCAGGGGGTCAAGCGCGTCGAGGAGGGCCAGGGGCTGATCGAGGAGCTGGGCCAGACGATCCGGGCGCTGGGGCGCGTGGTCGAGAGCAATGTCGATAGCGCCCGACAGATCTCGATGACCAGCAAGCAGCAGCTAGCCGGCGTCGAGCAGATCAATCAGGCCATGCAGAGCTTGGGCGACTCGACCACGGAATCGGCGGCGAGCACAGCCCAGCTCACCGCAGCCTCCGTGCAGGTCCGCGGCGTGAGTGACCAGCTCAACAACCTCCTGGTAGGCGGCGGCGCATGATCCCGTCCGACGAGCTGGTAGAGGTGTTTCGCGCCGAGGCCCGCGAGCAGCTCGAGCAGATCCTCGAGCTGCTCGAGCGCC
>CBFGLP010000104.1:0-4737 GCA_965649595.1 uncultured Myxococcales bacterium
GAGCGATACGCAGGGCAGCGAGACCGAGACCGAGACCGGCGACGACGGGATCGACCCTCTGGTCGAGTGGCCGACGCTCGACTGCGATCCGCTGGTGCCCGAGTACTGCGCGTTCCCTTACCCCAACAACGTGTTCTCGGAGCCCGACCCCGACACGATCACCGGGCGGCGCTTGGCCCTGTCTGGCGAGATGCTGCCGAAGACCGACTACGAGCCGGTGCCCGACGGCTGGAGCGAGAGCGACGGGTTCTCTCCCTCGAGCACGATGATGACCTTCCTGCCGGGCGCGACGGTCAGCGATCTGCCGACGCCGATCACGATCGAGCGCTCGCTCGAGCCCGACTCGCCGACCGTGGTGTTGGACGCGCAGACCGGCGAGCGAGTCCCGCACTTCGCCGAGCTCGACATGTCGCACGACGACGCTGATCGCCGGGCGTTCATGATCACGCCGGTCGTGCGGCTCGATCCCAATCGGCGCTACATCGTAGCGATCCGTAACGTCGTCGACGGATCGGGCGAGCCGATCCCCGCGAGCCCGGGGTTCGCGGCCCTGCGCGACGACACGCCCAGCGACGAGCCCAGCGTCGAGGCACGCCGGCCGCTCTACGCCGACATCTTCATGCGCCTCGAAGCCGCCAACGTCGAGCGCGAGACCCTGCAGATCGCCTGGGACTTCACGACCGCGAGCACCGAGAACCTGACCGAGCGCATGCTGCACATCCGCGACGAGGGCCTCGAGCTGATCGGCCCGCAGGGGCCGCAGTACGAGATCACCAACGTCACCATGGATCCCTCCGAGGGCATCGCGCTGCGGCTCGAGATCGACATGACGGTGCCGCTCTACCTCGACGACCCCGGCGCCGGCGGGAGCATGCTGTTCGGCCCCGATGGCCTGCCCGAGCCGAACGGCACCGCGGTCTATCCGGTGCTCGTGCACGTGCCGACCTCGGCGTTCGACAGCCCCGCGAAGGTCGTGCAGTACGGCCACGGTCTGCTCGGCTCGCGCTGGGAGATCACCGCCGAGCACCTCGAGGCCTACGCCGCCAACAACAACGTGATCATGTTTGCGACCGATTGGTCCGGCATGGCCGAGGACGACACCGCCCACATCGCGCAGATGCTCTCGCTCGGGCGGATCGACGATTTTTCCACGGTCGCCGATCGCTTGCAGCAGGGGTTCTTCAACGCGCTCGCGGCCATGCGGCTGGTTCAGGGGCCGCTCGCGGCGGATCCCTTGCTGCAAGGACCCAACGGCAGCGCGGTCGATCCCAGCGAGGGCTTCTATTTTGGCGGCAGCCAGGGCGGAATCTTCGGCAGCTCGTACATGGCGATCACCACCGACGTGCAGCGCGGCGCGCTGGCGGTGCCGGGCCAGCCCTACAACCTCTTGCTCAACCGCAGCGTCAACTTCAACGACTTCTTCGTGCTGCTCGACGGGGTCTATCCCGACAAGCTCGATCTCCGATTCCTGCTCGAGCTGATCCAGATCTACTGGGACCGAGCCGAGCCGTCCGGTTATTCGCGGCACGTGGTCAGCAACCCGCTGCCGGGCACGCCCGAGCACGAGGTGCTGCTCTTGGTCTCGATCGGCGATCACCAGGTGACCACGCTCGGAGCCCACATCATGACCCGCGAGATGGGCATTCCACAGATCGCGCCAGTCAATCGCAGCTTGTTCGGGATCGACGAGGTCGAGCAGCCCTATGAAGGATCGGCGATGATCGAGTACGAGTGGGGGCTGCCGCCCGAGCCGATCGAGAACGTGCCGATGACCGAGGGCGAGGACCCGCACGGCAAGCTCGCCGATGTCGCGGAGGCTGCGATGACGGTCGATCAGTTCTTGCGGACCGGCGTCGTCGAGACCTTCTGCGACGGGGTCTGCGATCCAACCTGATCGAGTCAGTCGACGAATCCACGCAGGTCGAGCGCCGGGCGGAACAGCTCGAATTCCGGGTAGTCGCCCCACAGCACCGAGTCCGGGTTATTGACGTAAAAGCTGGCCGCCAGCGCGTGGGCCCGCATGCTCGAGCGCCAGTGAGCGGGCCGCTGGAACTTGGCGAAGCCCGAGCGCATGTAATTACCTCGATGGTCGAGCGCGACGAACACGTGCTGAAAGTCGTCTTGCCGGAACATGACCTGCAGCGGACAAATGGTCTGATCGGGCAGACGAGCGGTCCAGAAGCTGACCTCGTAGAAGAACTCCGAGGTGTGCCATAGCTCGAAGCGCTCGAACGCCGGCTCATCGGGCATGCCCGCGACTTCGTGCTTGTCGAGGCGCAACACCACGCGGTAATCGATCATCTGAGGGCCCATCGCCCATCACGCTATCATTCGAATGCGGGCGATAACGCCCCGAATCATGGCATTGAACGAGCGAGTGTACGAGTTCAGCCACGCGGGAATAACCCTGAACGATGCCTGATCTCGAGTGGGGAATTGTGGCGAGGCGCCCCAATATCTGGTGTGCATTGGAGGCGCGCGCTCGAATCCATCGGGGCAGCGGGCGGGGGAGCTCCGTCAGCCCGAGCACTCGGTCCCGTCTTGCAGGCAGCTCTGGAAGCGGCACGTGCAGGTGACCGAGTCGCCGGTCGGCAGCGACGTCTCCCAGCCGTCCTTGAAGCAGTCTTGGAAGCGACACGTGGTCGTGGCGGAGCTGCCGTCGGGGAACCGGGTCTCCCAGCCATCGACGGGGCAGTTTTGGAACCGGCAGGTGGTCGTGGCAGTGCTGCCGTCGGGGAACCGAGTCTCCCAGCCGTCCTTCATGCAATCTTGAAAGCGGCAGGTGGTCGTGACCGTATCGCCGTCGGGCAGCCGAGTCTCCCAGCCGTCCTTCAGGCAATCTTGGAAGCGGCACGTGGTCGTGAGCGTGCCTTGCGAGGTCTGGGCCTCCCAGCCGTCCTTCAGGCAGTTTTGGAACCGGCAGGTGCCGGCCGCAAACACGGCCGCGCGGGCCCAGCTCTGCGCTTGCGCGGCCAGGGCCGCTTGCTCGGCAGCGATGCGCTCGGCCTCTTCGGCGGCGCGGCGGGCCTCCTCCTCGCGGCGCGCCATCTCGGCGTCGTGGATCTGGAGATCCTTCTTGGCGCTCTTCCAGGTCAGCTTCTTGCGATCGCCTGCGTTGGCTTCGAGGCAGAGCGCGACGAAGTCGGGGAGCCCGGCGGCGTCGACCTGGTCGCGGACGAGCGGGCAACCCTGCGCGAGCGCACCGTCGGTCACGGGCGAGCGCTGCAAGCTGGCGATCACGTTGAAGAGATCGAGGGTCGGTCGCTCCTTCAAGGCCGCGAGGTAGTGCTGGGCTGCGTCGTCGCTGCGACCCTCGCTCGCGCGCAGGTAGCCGCGCGAGGCGTAGATCAGCACCCGCGCGTTCACGGCCGCCTCGTCCTTGCCCTTCTCGACCAACGCGAGCTGGCGATCGAGCGCTGCGTCGGTCTCGCTCACGATCTCGGGCGCGACAACGCCCCGCGTGATCGCTCCGGTCTGCAGCGCGACCGCGACCTTCTCGACCAACGCGACCACCTGATCGACCGTCGCGCCCTCGGCCAGGGCCGCGTCGCGCAAGGGGGTGATCTCGGCAGCGAGCTGCTGGTCAGCCTGCTCCTGCGCGAGCCGGGCCTCCTCGGCCTGACGCGCGGCCTCGGCCTGCGGATCGTAGGTCGGCTCGTTGGAGGTCTGCGAGTTTCCGCCGAGTGCGGTGAACAATGCACAGCCGCCGAGGGTGGCGAGGGTGAGCGTGAGAACCGAGGCGCGCTCGAACATTGGAGTGGGAGCGTATCTCGGCCCCGACCGCGGATCCTGGAACAGTGGTCTTTGAGCCCGATCACGCCCTCGTGAGCGAGCGCGAGGTGCTCGCTCGAAGTGCCGCGATCACGCCGACGAGGTGACGCCGAGTCGGCCTCGACCGAGTGCACGCGCGCAACGAAGCGGAAAACTCGGCGTGCCGAGGGTCCACTCCTCGCGGCTTTGCTGATAAAAAATCGGCCATGCATCGCCTCGCTCTCGTCTCGTGCATCGTTGCTCCCCTCGCGCTCGCGACCGCGTGCGCCGACGACGAAGGTCCGGCGGGCGACGAGGTCGGAGCGACCGACGAGAGCGAGAGCGGATCGGACGATCCGACCGCCGAGAGCGAGTCGAGCTCGAACACCGAGTCGTCCGACACCGCCGAGACCACCGATCCAACCGCCAGCGACACCGACCCAACTACCGAGGAGAGCTCGACCGAGACGGCCGACACCGCCGAGACGGCCGACACCGCCGACACCGAGACCGACACTACCGGTGACGGCGACGGCGACGTGCTCACCTTCATCGCGATGGGCGACGGCGGCGAGGGCAACGCGGGCCAGTACGCGGTCGCCAGCGCGGTCGAGATGATCTGCGCCGAGAAGGGCGGCTGCGAGTTCGTGCTCTACCTCGGCGACAACTTCTATGATGACGGGGTCGGCTCGGCGATGGACGAGCAGTTCCAGACCAAGTTCGAGCTGCCCTACGCCGACCTCGACATGCCCTTCCATATCGTGCTCGGCAACCACGACTACGGTCAGCTCAGCTTCGTCTGGGACAAGGCCGAGTACGAAATCGAGTACACCAACTACAGCGACAAGTGGGAGCTGCCGAGCGTCTGGTACACGCTCTCGTACCCCAACGTCGACTTCTTCGTGCTCGACACCACCCGGCTGATGTGGGACCACGACACCGCGGAGCAGCAAAGCTGGCTGAACTCGGCGATCGCGGCCAGCGACG
>CBFGLP010000105.1:0-8819 GCA_965649595.1 uncultured Myxococcales bacterium
CAGCGGTGGCCTCGGGCGGCTCCCAGCTGGCGCAGGTCAGCGGATCGAAGCTGTCGGGGGTCCCTGTCTCGCTGGACTCACCGTCGCTATCGCTCGACTCGCCGGGAACGTCGGTGCCGTCGAGCTCGAGCGTGTCGCCGCTGGGCGTGAGCCCGTCACGGGCCGTACACGCGAGCAGGGTCGGCACGAGGCCGAGCACGATCGAGCACCAACGCGACACCGCACCCGAAGGTACCAGCCCTAATCCGCATCGAGCGTGCGCCGAAGCCACCCAGCGACCCAGTGCCACGCCAGCTTGCTGCGAACGTCAGTCAGCGCCTGCATGTGGCTCGGTCGCATCCGCGCGAGCTCGCCTGGAGCATCGTCACGTCCCAGCACCACCGCCTCCCGCCGAGGCACCGGCTCGCTCATCCGAAGCGCCGACTGCGGGCGCCCGTAGAGCCGATCACCCTCGGAGAGCACGTGCAGGAAGGGCGCGCGGATTCGGTCGAGCGCCGCGTGATAGTCGAGGCTCCCATCGACGGTGCCCCAGCGGTTCCCGAGGATCCACGCGTGAAACTGTCGCCAGTAGCTGCGGGGCTCGTCGGCAGTGCCCACGCGGAGCCGACGGGCAGGCAGATAGCCGACCAGCTCGACGACCAAGCGAGTCAGCCCGAACAACATCCACTTGAGCCCCCAGACGAGCGCGTTGGGCTCGAAGCGACGGTTCCAGACGTCGCACGCGATCGCCACGACCGCCGCGACCTCGTGCGCCTCCGGGTGCTCGTCCCCGCGAGTCCCGAGCCAGGCCAGCGACGCGTGACCGAACAAGCTGTGCCCGATCAGCGCGATCGGCAGCTCCGGCTCGAGCGAGCGAGCCAGCGCGACGTAGTGACCCACGTCCGCGACGATGTCGTCGAGCGTCCAGTCACCGCCTTGGGCCGCGAGCGGGCCGCTCTCGCCGTGACCTCGAAGATCCGGCACCAGCACCCGAAAGCCCGCCGCGACCAGCACCGAGGCGATCGTCGGACGATCGGGCCGACAGATCGTGCGGCTGTCGACCATCATCGCGTGGCCCACGACCACGATCCCGACGGGCGCGTGACGAGGCAGCGGCGAGAAGTCCCACACGCGTAACAACCAGCCGTCCTCGGCAGCTAGCGAGTGGAGCACGGGCGAAGGGAGCGGCTCGAACTCGTGCACGGCCCGCGATGATGGCAACGCCCCCGTGCGCGCGCAATCCGTGGTATCCGGCCGACGTGCGCCCCTTCGTCCGCGGAGACGTCGACGGCTTCTTTGGCCTCGCCCTCGACAACCTCGTGCAGCTGCTGCTGATCGACAGCCTCTGCCGCTCGCCCTACGTGCTCGGGTTCTCGGACGAGCTGGTCCGCGGGACGATCCTCCCGGGAGCCGCCGTGTCGCTGGTGCTCGGCAACCTCTGGTACGCCCGCCAAGCGCACCAGCTCGCCAAGCGGACCGGCCGCGAAGACGTGTGTGCCCTGCCCTATGGCATCAACACCGTCTCGCTCTTCGCCCACGTGTTCCTGGTCATGCTGCCGGCCAAGCTCGCCGCCGAGGCAGCCGGCGTCGCCGACCCCTCGCGGGTCGCCTTCCAAGCGGGCCTGCTCGCGTGCCTCGGCTCGGGGTTCATCGAGCTCGGCGGCTCGTTCGTGGCCGAGCGCCTGCGACGGATCACCCCTCGGGCAGCCCTGCTCTCGACGCTCGCCGGCATCGCGCTCGGCTTCATCTCGCTGGGCTTCTTGTTCCGGACCTTCGCCAACCCGATCGTCGGCCTCGCGACCTTGGGGATCGTGCTGCTCACCTACTTCGGGCGAGTGCGCTTCAAAGGTCGCCTGCCCGGCGGCCTCGTGGCGGTCGGCGTCGGGACGATCTTGGCCTGGACGATCGGCCTCGCGCCGGTCGGCGAGGCGCCCACCCAAGGGGCCGCCCTGATGATCCCGCTGCCCGTGCTCGGCGATCTCTTCGCCGCCCTCTCCGAGCCCGGGATGCTCGCCGCCTATGCAGCCGTGATCGTCCCGATGGGCCTGTTCAACGTCGTCGGCAGCCTGCAGAACATCGAGTCGGCCGAGGCCGCAGGCGATCGCTACGACACCGTCCCCTCGCTGGCGGTCAACGGGATCGGCAGCATCATCGCGGCCGTGTTCGGCAGCTGCTTCCCGACCACGATCTACATCGGTCACCCCGGCTGGAAGGCGATGGGCGCTCGCGCGGGGTACTCGATCCTCAACGGCGTGTTCGTGACCCTCGTGTGCCTCTCGGGCACGCTCGCATGGATCGCCTGGGCCGTGCCGGTCGATGCAGGCATGGCGATCGTGCTGTGGATCGGCATCGTGATCACCGCGCAAGCCTTCCAAGCGACCCCCCGCGAGCACGCCCCGGCGGTCGTGATGGGCGTGCTCCCGGGCGTCGCGGCCTGGGGCGCGCTGATGGCCAAGAACGGCCTTCGTGCAGCCGGCCTCGGCAGCCCCGAGGCCCCCTTCAACGAGGGGCTGGTCGACGCCTTCCAGCTCAGCGACACGTGGATCTCCGGCGCGTTCGCCCTCGAGCAGGGTTTTATTTTCACCGCGATGATCCTCGCCACCGCGACCGTGCTGATCATCGAGCGCAGGTTCACCGCAGCCGGCGGATGGTTGACCGTGGCGGCGCTGCTCTCGGCGACCGGGTTGATGCACGGCTATCAGTGGACGATCGGCGACACCGTGCTCGAGGTGTTCGCGCCGTGGAACCACCCCGAGCGGCTCGGATGGACCTTGGGCTACTTGGCCATGGCAGCCGTGCTGTTCGTGGCGCCGTCCGTGACCGAACCCGACGAAGGTGCCCACGCCTGAGGCCTACGCGCGCCGCGAGCTCAGCCCCGCAGATCAGCGAGCTCGACATCCGCCGCCCATCCCGTCTCCAGCAGGGCTTGATAACCGTGCTCGCTCATCGGGTTGGACGAGAGGTCGAGCGTCGCGAGAGTGCACGACGAGAGCGTCCGCGCGAGGGCGTACGCTCCAGAATCGCCGATCTGGTTGTGCGCCAGCGAGAGCCAGCGCAGCGAGGGCATCGCGCTTGGCTGGGCCGCGAGCGGCTTCGCCGGGGAGGTGATGGAGTTGTTGCGAAGATCCAGGCGCTCGAGCCGGGAGAACTTGCCCGACCCGACGAGCGTCGCCAGCCCTGCGTCGGTGATGAGGTTCTCGCGCAGATCCAGCGAGACGAGCCCGGCAGGAAGCAGCGTGATCAGCTCGCGCAACCCCGCATCGTCGAGCCGACACTCGGCGAGCCGCAGTGATCGCAGCGAATCGAGCGCCCATCGCCGCCCGACGACGGTCAGCGACGCGAGCCCCGGATCGTCGTTGCCCAGCTCGAGCTCCCCGAGCCCACGTAGCCGCTCCGCTTCGACCAACGCGAGGAACCCGGCGCTACCGAAGGCTTGGTCGCGCACGCTCAAGCTATGGAGGAAGCCAAGCCCCGACAACTTCGCGAGGCGCTCGCCCGCCACCCGATCGAGCGTGCGCACGACCGCGAGTCGCTGCGCTTGGCCAGGCTGAAGCGGGGCTGGAGTAGCGCGCAGGTCGGTCGATCCGAGCAGCGTCAGCCGACGCAGGACCCCGCGGCCCAGCAGCCGATCGAGCGCATTCAGTTGCTCGAGCGGGAGATCGATGAAGCTCACCTTGCCGAGCAGCCGTCCTGCGGGAGTCGCTAGCAGCGACTCGCAGCTCGCGATCGAATTCGGATCACACGGAAACGCAGCCTCGACGACGAAGCCCATCCGCCACTCGACGCTGGCGCTGACGCGGGGATGCCAGCCGGCCAACCACGCCTGCTCATGCTGCTTGGTGAGCTCGTCGGCTTGGTCGCGCAACCCGATCCGCTCGTCCCAGCTCAGCCCGGTCGCGTTCATGACGCGCAGCCGAAGCCGAATCAGCTCGCTGCGGACGTCCCCCTGCGCTTCGAGCCAATCGGCGTACACTAGCCAGGCGCCGACATCGTTGAGGTTGCTCGCTAGCGCCGCCTCGAGCTCGCGCGCGACCGCGGAGTTGCTCGCCCTCACCCTCGGCAATGTACCCTCTCGCGACGTCGATGACTGCCGGGACTGCCCGGTCATCCCGTACAATCCCCCGATGATCGAGCTCACCGAAGCTCAGCGCGCGTTCCTCCGAGCCGAGATCGAGCGACGCCTGCAACGCTGCGTCCCTTGGTCCCGCAAGCTCCGCTGGGCCCCCGAGCTCAACATCCAGGCCGCCACCTACCCGATCACCATCCTCTACCCGGAGCTCGGCCCGAGCATGGCCCCGCCCGGCGAGCTCGACCCCACGCAGTACATCGACTCGCCCGGCGGCCGCTTCCGATATCTGGTCCGCCTGCACCCGAGGGGCCGCATGATGGAGACCTGGTGGGGCCGCGAGACCGGCACCGTCTTGTTCGACGGCGACATCCTGATCCCCACCCTCTACGAGCGCCAAGCCAACGGCGCCTGGTCGCCCTACCCCTGGATGAGCCTGACCCCCGCCGAGCTGCTCACGCTCCGACCCGGCACCAAGCTCGCCAAGGGCCGCGTCGTGATCGCCGGCCTCGGCCTTGCCCACCAGCTGATCGAGGTTGGCAAGCGCGACGCCGTCACCGAGCTGACCGTCGTCGAGCGCTCGTCCGAGCTGTGCGACATGATCATGCCCCGCGCCATGCCGATCCTGGCCGCGCACGGGAAGACCAAGGTCCGGGTGATCGTCGGGGATGCCTTCGAGGTGCTGCCGAAGCTCGAGGCCGACGTCGCGTTGGTCGACGTGTTCCCGACCTACGGGGCCAACCACGCGGCGATGGCCGAGCTGAGCAAGCGGTGCAAGAAGATCGGCAAGCTCTGGGGCTGGGGCGGCGCCGAGGATCCTCGCTAGTCGGCCCCGCTCAGGGAACCTCGGGCGCCTCGACCTTCTTCGCCGAGCGCCGCCGCGTCTTGCAGGTCGGCTCATCGGCCCCGCACTTGATCCGCACGTGGATGTGCCCGTCGTGCCCCCGCGCGTGCCGGATGATCTGCTTGCCCTTCCCGTCCCGCCGCGGCCACGAGATGATCTGATCGAGCTCCTCCGGCGTCGCCCCCAGCGACAGCGCCGCGTAATAGAGCGGCCGCTGCAGCTGGTGCTCCAAGAAGATCATCTCGACCTGTCCGGTCGCGAGGAACGCGTCGATCAACGCCCAGGTCGCCCGCCAATCGATCTCCTCCGCCCGCGGGTTCGAGCTGGTCGCCGTATCGTACCAAGGCAAGAGCGGCAAGCGAATGTCAACGTCCCGGCCCGATTGATGCGATCGGTGCGGCGGGAACCTCCCACCATTGGGCCGCGCGATCGAGCCGACGATGATCTCCCCTTCGTATCCGCTGTCGTGCCTAAAGTTGGCGATCGCGCTAACGATCGTACGAATCGCGTGGCTGCTCCCGTGCGCGATTCGATCGAATCGCCGCGTATAGAGCTGCGGAATCTCGGGCAGCTGCACCGGCTCGCCCTTGATCTTGCCGCGGTTCGGGTGTCCGTGGCTGAGCGCGGTGTCGGGGATCATCTCCAGCCACGCTGGATCGAGCGCGACCCCAGGCTCGCGGAACACGGTCCAATCGATCGCCGGATCGACCCAGATCGTCAGCTCGCGCCCGGCCTCGAGCGGGGCCATGCTGTCGTCGTCGAGCGCGGCCCCGTTGAGCGCCTTGAGGTCACGGACGTCGACCCGGTGATCGACCGCCACGCTCTCCCACGTATCGCCAGGGACGCTCGTATAGCTGACCGCGAAGCGTGCGGGTGGGATCCGGTTGGCCTTGATCCGCAACGTCGTGCCCTCGCGCAGGTACTTGCGCGACTCGTCGAGCGTGATCGGGTTCCACTCGCGCAGGTGCTGGACCTCGACCCCATAGCGAACGGCGATCTGCGGCAGCGTCTCGCGCGGGCCTGTTTCGTGCCGGATCCACTTGGGCGAGCCCGGCAGCTCGGTCTCGTTGCCCCGCCAGTAGCGTTGCCAGGCCGGCACTCGTAGCTGTGCGTGGGTCGTCTGCGTCACGCTCGTGGTGCTGCCCGCGGCGAACCAGGTCGCTTGCACGAACTCGTTCGGGTCCGCGTCGGCCGGCAGGTCGATGCGCGCGACCGGGTCGAGCGCCAGCGTGGCGGCGAGCAAGGATAAGGCCAGGGCTGCGAGAGGTCCGCTCATCCATCACCTCGTATGCGCGCCGTGGACACCGGCGACGCGCTTGCACGCTAACAAGCGCTTTCCCGGGAGCCCAAGCAGATTGTCGAGCGCCGGGTGCGGGGGCGGATTCGGGGGAGTTGGGGCCGATAGCGGATGATCTCGAGATGTTGAGCGTGCTCGGTGAATTCGTGGGGGCGGGTCGCACATGAGGAGGGCGCGAAATGGCACGAGATCGCGAGTGCACGCGTGGTTGGCTGGATCACCGGCGCGACAGTCGGGCGCCACAACGGGCTCGTCAGCCGGCTGGGGCTGACCAGTCACTTCGTGTGATTGTCGCGAGTAATTGTCGCGAGTGATTGTAGCGATCTCGCGCTACGAAAATGGCGACCCGAGGCCTGGGCCCGATTGCCCAGGCTCCGGGTCGCCGACTCGACACGGACGATTACTCGGCTTTCACCGAGTTGCAGATCTCGTGGAACTTGGCCAGCGAAGCGTCGAAGTTGGGGATCCCGCCCGACTTGCTCTGCGAGACCTGGCACTGAAACACGCCGGCCGACGTGGGGATGAAGTGCGCGACCATCAGGCGGTGCTTCTTGCCGTCGGCCAGCACGATGACGAAGCGGCCAGCGTCCTCGCGTTGCTCGAGCGTCTCGCCGCCCTTGCCGAACACGAAGCCGACGGTGTTGGCGGCAGCGGCCAGCGACGCGGGCGGGAGCGACTCTTTCTTGAGGTCGACGCTCGGGGCTCCGAGCGTGCTCTTCATCGTGACGGAGTTCTCGTCGCTGAGCATGTCGTCCTTGCTCAGGCCCTCGGGGATGCTCCAGCTCACGCTGGTGCCTCCGAGCGTCACGGTCTGGGGTTTCAGCGCGGCGGCGCTCCAGTCCTCGGCGTCTCCACCCTCGCTCTCGTCCTTGCAGGACGTGGTCAGAGACAAGGTTGTGGCGAGGATGGCAGCGGTGGTGATGCGGGCAATCGTCTTCATGTCATCCGGGGTGACGAGGGCTCGGCCTCGCTGTCGGATGAGGGCTGCGAATTTTCGAGCGGCTCGAGTCGGGATTTCGCTCACGCCTCGGTCTCGAGCTTGGAGCTGAGCACGCGCTGCACGCTGAGCTCGAGCTGGCTGCCCATCATACGGATCACGCTCTCGAGTCGATCCGCGGGCAGCTCGTTGGCCAGCTCGTCGCGCGCCCGCTGGACGAGCGCGACGCGAGCCTGCTCGAGCCACACGTAGAGGGTGCTGCGGTGGACGGCGTAGAGCCGCGCGAGCGCGTCGACGGAGACCTCGTGGATGTAGCGCTGGCGCAGCAAGTTGCGCTGCCGGACGTCGAGGGCCGCGACGCCGGCGGCCACGGCCGCGCGTAGCTGGGGCTCGTAGCGCTGGCGCAGATAGTCGAGCTCGGGATCCTGGCTGTCCTCGAGCGCGTCGAGCAGGTCGGGATCGTCGCCGGGCTCGGATGGCGAGCTCCGGCGGCGCGAGAGATCGATGATCAATCGCGTCACCATCACCCGCAGCCAAGCACGCAGCGAGCCGCGGCCTTGGTAGCTCGAGATCTTGGCGGCGCGCGGGGGCTCGTGGACGAACAGGCGGACGAGCGCGAGCTGGCGAAACTCCGGCTTCGACAGACCCAGCGCCGGGCTGCGGGAGATCGCCCGGTCGAGCTCCGGGCCGAGCGTGCGCTCGAACAATCGCAGCGCGCCCGCGTGGTGGTCCGCGCAGGCCCGGGCGAGCACGAGGTCGGAGAGCGAGAGCGACTCGAGGTCTTCAGGGGCCTGCATCGCTCCGGCGAGGGCGGCCACGAACAGCGCTTCGTCGACGGCGAAGTCGAGGGTGCTCTGCACTCGGGCGAGCGCCTCGACGAGCCCCGTCTCGAGGTTTGCGTCGGCGAAGACCGGGGCGAGGTCGACCGGGAGCGCAGCGAGCAGGCGCTGGTGGAGCGCAGCGTCCACCAGCGCTGGGTAACACGGCCGCCGATGGGTGGTCGAGCCCTTCGGCCCGGATGGGCCGTAGAAGCGGATATCGTGCGCGCAGTGATCTGCCCGGAGCCGGCGCAGCTCGAGAGCCTGTTCCAGGGCACCCTCGCGGCCGACGAGCGGGCTCGGCTGGAGCAGCACCTCGACGTTTGTGACGACTGCACGCAGATCGTGTCCGGCCTGGCGCACCTGTTCGCGTCGGCGTCGTGGGGTGTCGCGTCCGTGCGCGACGAGACGGTGCACGCCCTGGGTCGCTACCAGCTGCTGCACCGCCTCGGCGCCGGTGCGATGGGGGTGGTCTTCGAAGCCTACGATCCCGAGCTCGAGCGTCGGGTAGCGATCAAGCTGCTGCACCCCGCCGCCGCTTCGGTGGCCGTCGAGCACACCCAAGCCCGGTTGTTGCGCGAGGCTCGAGCGATGGCTCGCCTCGCGCATCCCCACGTCGTCGCGGTCTACGACGTGGGCCGCCTGGGCGAGCAGCTCTTCTTGGCCATGGAGCTGGTCGAGGGGCCGACGCTGCGGGGCTGGTTGGCGGACCAGCCCCGCTCGCGGGCCGAGATCCTCGCGGCGTTCGTGGGCGCGGGTCGGGGTCTCGCCGCCGCTCACGGGGAGGGGCTCGTGCACCGCGACTTCAAGCCGGACAACGTGCTCGTCGGTCGAGACGGACGTGCGCGGGTGACCGACTTCGGCCTCGCGTTCGCGGG
>CBFGLP010000106.1:0-4009 GCA_965649595.1 uncultured Myxococcales bacterium
CGAGCAGGTAATCGAGCACGTTGCGGGCGTCCGGGGCCCCGTGCAGCGGCGTGTACTCGCGGATCGTGCGGACGCCCATCTCGTCGCCGAAGCGAGCCTGGACGTTGCGGATCTCGACGAAGGCCTGCGCGCTGGTCTGCATGATCTCGGCCACGCGGGCGAGGAAGGCGACCGCTTCGTCGGCGTTCGAGGGCGCGGCGACGTTGCTCAACAGCGCCTGGGCGAACTGCTCGACCGCCTCGCTGCTCTCGGGTGCGCCCGCCGGCGGGCTGGTCGGCGCCGCGAACGGGGTCGCGCCGGGCATGTCCGGGAACTCGCGGCGGAAGAACGCGAGCGCGGTGTCGCGGCTGTTGGCGGGCAGCTTCTCGAGCTCGGCGTCGACCTGGTCCTGGAAGAGCTTGCGCGCGGTCGAGAAGGCCTCGTAGGCAGGCCGCAGCGCTCGCATCGCCCGGTGCACGCCGCTGAGATCCATGAACCCGGTCGCCTCGGCGCCAGACTTCTTCGGGGCGGCCTGCGGCGAGGGATCGAGGGAGGGCTTCGGCCCGTCCGAGCCGAAGGGCAGCGGCGGTGGGCCGTCACTCGGACCACCGACAGCCGACGCGGGCTGGCCGCTCGGATGCATGACTGGTAGACGCCCGCTCTGCTTGCTCGAGGGCACGCCGCCCTGGCTCATGATCGGCGGCGGGCCCTGATTGAGCAGCGGCGGTCCGCCCTGATTCATGATCGGCGGCGGGCCCTGGTTCATGATCGGTGGCGGACCGTCCAAGAGCGGGGGCCCCTGCATGGCCGGATCCATCCGGCCCGGCAGCGACGGAGCACCGCCGAGCAAGGACTGGTGCGGCCCAGTCGGAGCCCGAGGAAGCGGCTCCTGCACGCTCGCGGCCTGGATCGGTACCGTCGGCTGCGGCGGTCGCTTGGTCGGCGCACCGCTGCCGCCCAGCGCAGGGTGCAGCTGCTCTTGCAGCGGCGCGGGCTCGATCCCCGGCGCCCGATCGACCTTGGCGACCCGCTCAGGCGCGGGCGCCTGACTACGCACGACCTCTTCGAGCACGAAGCGGATCTCGAGCCGGCCGATGTTGACGGTCAGGCTGCCGTCGCGGAACGACACCGGATCGTCCTTCTCGAGCCGTCGGCCCTCGACCAGCGAGCCGTTGGTCGAGCCCTTGTCGCGGAAGGTCCCGCCGCGCGCGTCGAAGTCGACCTGCGCGTGCCAGCCCGAGACGAAGCCGAAGCTGAGGAAGAGCTCGTTGTTGGGGTTGCGACCGAGTCGGACCGGCGAGCGCTCGTAGCGTTCCTCGCGGGTGCTACCGACCTCCGAATCGAACACGATGACCCTCAGCGCTCGCACGTTCAGCCCCTCTCCCGCAACATCTCGCGCGCCTCGCTCATCGACACGATCATCCGCGTCTCCTGCTTGGAGATACCCGAGTCATCGCTCATCGCCAGCCACGCGTCGTCGCCGATCTTGCTGACGCCGAGGATCGCCCCCCTGCGGGTCTCGCGAGCCAAGATCAGCTCCAGCTCGAAGTCGATCAGCTCGTAGGCCAGCACGTCGAGCAGCTCGCGGAGGGCCAAGAAGCCCTCGCCGCCGACGAGGAAGCGGCGCAGACCCTCCTCGTCGAGCGGGCCGACCACGATCCGAGCGAGCCCGGCGCGGTGCAGGCACATGTCGCCGATCACCGCCGACACCCCGAGGTGGGTGTTCTCGATCCCCAGCCGGATCTTGTGCTCGGGATCGATGTCGGCCCACGAGCCACGGAACTGCTCGACGCGGACGTCGGCCTCGCCGAGCAAGTGACCGAGGATCTCCTCGATCGCCAGCTCGAGGGTCTCGGCCGTGCGCGCAGGCGAAGCCATGAGCGGCGCGACGCGCAGCAGGTCGAGCGCGC
Source organism: uncultured Myxococcales bacterium (assembly GCA_965649595.1). GTDB lineage: Bacteria > Myxococcota_A > Polyangia > Nannocystales > Nannocystaceae > Plesiocystis. The sequence goes on from CBFGLP010000106.1 coordinate 1,890, forward strand.
GGATGTACTTCAGCGGCGGGCGATCGAAGATGTCGATGCCGAGCAGCGCGAGCAAGCGCTTGCTCCACACGTCGGTGCCGTCGCTGGCGTACTCGCGCGGCCAGTCGAACTTGCGGACGCCGCGATAGAGCAGGCTGTGGAGGCGGTGATGGAAGAGGTCGAAGAAGTCGGCCTTGGCCTCGCCGGCCTCGTCGTGGGCGGCCGCCTCGCTGGCGAGGTAGGTCGGCAGCGGGCTGCTCGTGCCGATCAGGCCGACGATGTTGAGCATCAGCTCGAAGGTCTGCTCGGCCTCGTCGCGGCGACGCGAGCGGGTCTCTCGCTGGACCTCGACCTCCTGGATGTCACCGGGCTTGAACGCGAGCGAGCGCGAGTGGCGAAAGCGGATCGCCTCGTCGCCATAGGGGCCGTCGCCGCCGACCCGCGGGGCCGTGCGCGCGAGCTGCTCGAGCAGGCTCACGGCGGTGAAGGGATCGAAGCCGGTCGGCTCGGCCAGGAGCCGAGCCAGCCAGCGCGGAGCCCCGGCGGGTAGCTGCCCGCTCACAGGATCCTGTGGTGACCGTTCCTGGGCGCCCATCGGAACTCGATCTTGGACGGGTGCAAGCGCACCCGCAGCTCGTGGAAGGAGTTGATGCTGCAGTAGGTCGAGAGCAGCTCGTCGAGCACGCTGCCGAACAGGTGGGTGTCGCCGATGCTCGCGAAGCGAGTCTCATCGATCTCGACGATCGTCTCGGCGCCACGGACCGGCGCGCCGTCGAGCATGCGCGTGACCGGGTGGAACTCGGTCGAGCGGATCGACTCGACGCGCAGCTCGTTGGCCCGACCCGCTGGCGAGCCCGACGCGGCCTGAAAGTTGTAGAGCGAGAGCAAGAGCTTGAGCGTGTCGGGCTCGGTCACGCGCCGGCGGTTGAGCGCGAGGTGAGCGAGCAAGCGCCACTGCAGATCGTTGCCGAGCGGCGCGCGGATCGGCGGGCTGACCGGGGCGATGTTGGTGAAGGGCGGCACCGAGCTGCCGCGGACCGGCTTGCAGATGTCGCCGATCGCCAGCTCGTTGGGCAGCAGCCGGTTGGTGCAGATCAGCTCGATCGAGAGCGTCTCTTCTTCGTCGCTGGTGTCCTGGTCGCGCGGCCGCGCGACGCCGAGGTAGGTGTCGATGCCCTCGTCGATTGGCGAACGGATCCGCCGGAGCATGTAGTAGCCCTCGAAGTCGTTCCCGGGCCGCGTGTGCGCGAAGCTGAAGAAGTTGCAGTAGCTGCGCCGACTCCCGCGACCAGGCCGGATGCCGACCACCGACTCGACGTCGTAGACCTCCATGTGCGGCGGACGAAGGCCGGCGGCACGCAGGATCTGATCGGGGATCAGCGGGTCGAGCTTGATCGGCTCGGCCGGGATCGGGAACAGGTTGACGACCGGAGTGCAGTGCAGCCGGAACGTCCCGTTGACGATCGGCGAGGGCAGATCGGGCGGACGATCGAAGAGGAACGAGAGCTCGATGTAGTCGCCGCGGAACTCGAGCCCCCCGAGCCCGCGCAGATCGAAGAACAGATACTTGCTCGGCAGGTTGAAGTACTCCTGCACGAAGCGAGAGCCGGCCGGCGCGAACTTGGGCCAGGGCAGCACGGCCTCGTTGTCGCGCATGCCGACCGGCACGATGTTCTCCCGCGGCAATGTCCGCTGTGGCTCGCCGCGCGGGCCGTTGCGCTCCTCGCTGCTGCGGACCTCGACGCCGCTACAGTGACGCAGCAGCCACATGTGCAGCGTGGCCGCCAGCGAGAGCTCGCCCGAGAGATAAAAGCGCATGCCCTCGTCGCGCGCGACGATCGGGCGGCCGGCCTCGGTCGTGCGCAGCTTGAGGCGGATGACCGGGCGAGCAGCGATCGCCTCGTCGTGCTCGACGTCGACGACCTCGAGCGGCAAGAGATCGACGTCGTAGCAGGTCTGGAAGGTGCAGGCCGTGCCCTCGACCGGATTCGTCCCGACCAGGCGACCACGCGGGAGGTTTCGAACCCCGCGCAGCGCCTTCATCTGCGGGTCGAACTCGATCACCGACATCGCCGGGAGCGGGCGGAGGTACTGCGGCAGCAGCAGCTCGGCCAGCCCGTGGACGATCTCGGGCACCGCGT